>NZ_VCDP01000048.1:0-39599 GCF_033949345.1 Xenorhabdus littoralis | reverse complement strand
TGCAGCATTGCCGTCGGCAGGAGTTCATCCGGATCATTGGAGACAATGATATCGAGGTTCTTGATTGTTGAGCGGGAGATGATCTGATCGGGTTGATTCAGATCCGCGGTCTGCATCAGCAATTCATACAAACCCGCAGGCGCTTCATAGCTCAGGGTAAAAATACTGCTGGACGTGGGTTGGGAATAATCAGCATCAATCAGGAGAGTACGTAAACCAGCATCAGCAAGAAATCCGGCTAAATTGGCTGAATGGGTCGATTTACCTTCGCCCCCTTTGGGGGAAGTAATAGGAAGTATTCTCATTTTGCATACTCAGTTAGTGAGATATGCAAGCCAAAAAATTACGTTTTATTTTTCATCAGTCTGGCAGGGGATTGAAAATCCCCGTGTCCTTGGTTCGATTCCGAGTCCGGGCACCAAGATTTAATGCGGGTTTGTCGAGGTTGTTAAATTTCCTGACAAAAGCGCAAAAAACAAACAATAGTTAATGAAGTGTTAAATGACAATTTGCACGCTATTGTGGTGTTTAAGACAAGATACAGGGTAGCTGTTTTAACAGCTGCCATTTTCTCGTTGAGGGTAATGACTCCAGTAATTGATTCTGATGTCAAGTAAGGTGAAAACTTCACGAAATACAGTATGGTAACAACACTCACTTTATACCATCAAGATTGATGCAGGGCAGTTCACACAAACCACCGCCTGAATCCTGTCTGAGTTCTGCCCTGTTTTTTTAATCCGTTTTATTCATTTACTCATGCACATCAGAACGATCGGTATACAACCCCAATTCCCGCTCTAATGCTTTTCCCGTCACTTCCATATCAAGATCTATGTACTCCATTGTCGTCGCAACGTTACGATGCCCCAGTAATCGTTTCACCAGCGGCAGATTGCGATCCGGCGATTTCATCAGCGTTGAAGCCATGGTATGGCGAAACCGATGCGGAGAGACAGCAAAATCACATTCTCTGGACAACCGGCGGAAGAAAGATCGGAGCTGTTGTTTTTCTCTATTAATATCGTATTTGTAACGGGAAAGCCGACTTGGATGTGGCACACTTAGCCGACTAAGGTCAAAAACCGGATCACTGGCTTCAGCCCCAGCAGCCGTTGCCCGTTCAATTAAGTATGTCAGCCGGGGTTTAAGGGGATGGACAATCGGTATCTCCCATTCACTGTGATTCTTGCTGCCTGCCAGACCCAGTTCAATGTAATTCCCTTCCAGATTGATATCCCGCACCCGCAGGTGCAACAACTGGTTCTGGCGCATCCCCGTAAAACGTAGAGTCGCCAGCACCGTTGACCAGTACCAGGTCGGATACAGAGCACAACGCCCTCCCTTCGGCGTTGTCTGGATCCGTTCTTCCTCCGCGAACTTCCCCATCAACAAATTAATGCGGTTTACCTGCGATTCACTCAGAATTTTCTTCTTTTTCTTCTCTTTTTTCACCACCGCGTTATTAAACGGATTCTCTGTGTGGGGCAGCAATTTTCGTTTCATGCCAAAATTAAAGATTGCCCGTAAGTGAGCCACCTTATTATTCCAGGTATGGCTCGACTGTTTTTTCTCCAGCAGAAGATGACGCCGCCACCGGAGCACCTCCCGGTGAGTCACCTGCGCCGGTGAAGTTGTTTCCCCCATAAATTGTATAAAACCCCGTACGACCTTCCGGTAACTCCACTCGGTATCCGGTCTCAGGATATGTGAAAAAAAGTACTCTTCTAATAGCTCTTCCCAATTGAACGTTTCTGCTGTGTGCAACATCTTCTTTTTCCCTCTGTTATCACACCTTCATCGGGTTCCTGTTCATAGAACCCTTGCCGGTGTCAAAAATACAAATAACCCTTTAAATTATTTTCTTTTAAATGATGATGTTAGGTAACCATCAGTGACAATATTTCTGTCTCCCATTCCGATCGTTTGATCAGTTTTAAATCATGATGGTGATTTTTTCCGTCAGACTGATACCCAAAATTAATCATTTGATTGAAATAATGACAGCAGTGTCCGGGTATCGTCCGTCATGGGCGGAGATGAACGGTTCATTTCACCGACGGGGAGGATAGCTGCTGTTTCCGGGGTAATTGCTGATCCGGTTTCAGAAGAAAAAGCCGCTTCTGTCTCGGTAGCTGAAGTAACCTGTTTATCCAAGGGTGAATGAACCTGTCCGGCTGCTTCCTGAAGCAGCGCATCAATCAGCGGCACAGTGGACGGGCGGCCATTAAGATGCTGCATCAGGCAGTGCCAGACTTCCGGTACGGAAACCAGCCACATCATTGCTTTTTCCGGTAACAGACTGGCTGCCAGAAACACCTCCTGAGGGGCAAACGGTATGTTTTCCGGGAGATGAAAACGGAAACGAAAAGGTTTATCAGGCACACAGATTCCCGGTTGCCAGTGATGCCCGTCTTCCAGCTCCCCTTCCAGTTGCCGCAACAACGGCAGGTGGTAAAACAACGCGGCCCAGAACACCACTGCCTGCCACAGTAGGCTCTGGGCAGCTTGGGTTTCCGGTGCTGCCCCCGGCGGCAACATATGCCCTTTCGCCAAACGCACAGCACAGGTGGTGAATGCCAGCGTCAGGTCAGCAAATCCCCCCAACGCTGACCATTTCCCCTCCGGTGTTGCCGGTACCTCCTGGACACTGCCCAGCAGTTGCTTCACTGGTGCAAGATAAAAACGCTGATACAATCCGTCAGGAAGTGCACTGTTTTGCCATAATTGCTGAAGATATTGACGGCGCAAGGGCGTAGCTAACAATTCATCAGCCGATTGGGGTTGAAAATAGCACCGACCGTCTTCCTGTGGGCGCGATTTGGGTTGCGGAAAGCTCCGACGGGTAAAACGGGATTTAAAACACTGAAACATTATTTTTCCTCTTTCGGTTCAAATGTGGCTCAGTGTCGGCGAATCCCAGTCGGAAACAAGGCACAACTCTTTTTACGAAAATGAAAATTAATCTGACTCGATTCACTCACAGATTGACTTATTGAATCAGCTTAACTTTCACTCTAACTCATTGTATTAACGTCATTTAAAAACAAAAAAAAAGCGCCCCGAAAGGCGCTGTGGTTGAAAAATACGGTCAGGCGGCGATAAGCTCCGCCGCCCGTAAACGTGCAGACCAGTTACCCAGATAATGCGCGGGTGTGTAACGCGTCCGTTTGTTGCCGTCATCATGCAGAGCATTGCCGATGGTGACGGCGGCCGGAATACCGGTCAGGGATAACTGGATGTAAGCCATCACCGCCGCCAGCGGGTCAATATCAATCGCGTAGACCCACAGACTGCACAACGGATCATGCCCCAGCTCTCTCAGTTCTTCAGCAACAGCCAACGTCATACAGCCTGCTCCGCAGGCTGGTTCGTAGAATGTGATAAAGGGTTTCTGCTGCAATTGTGTTGACACATCCTGCAACTGCATTTTCGCCATCATTCTGGCCACTTCCCAGGGGGTAAAGAACTGGTTAAGGGCTTTATCTCCCAATTCCAGCTGCATAAATACACTGCCGAGGAAATCACCGGACTCTTGCGCCAGTCCGAGCACCACATGGGAAAACAGCTGCACAACCCGGTCAACATCGGCCCGTTCATACTTCTTGATGGTTTTCAGGTAATACTGCTCCAACTCTTCACTGAAACAGTGCTTATTGTGGATCGCAGCCATGGCACAGTGACAAAAATCCCGGAAGACCTGATAGCGGGTCTGATAACGGGCTGTTTGCTTAAACAACGAAATAAATTCTTTCTGATAGTCGGTTCGGGATGCCATTGCGTATTTTCCTTACAGAATAAAAAAACAAAAGGAAAACACGCCCCGAAAAGGGAACAAGTTCCCCTTTCGGTTGACGTAGTCAGTTCGTATAAAATGAATCAGTGATATAACCGGTTACTGCCCGACGGCGATAGCCGGCAGGGCCAGTGCCGTTTCCGTCTGTTCACTGGCGACCAGATACAGTGCCGGCCGGTTTTCCCGTCCTGACTGCCCGTGGCCGCTGTCCACATGCGCGCCCTGATCATAACAGTCGTAGCCTTTGAATTGACCTGACGCTTCGCTGTACCAGTGGTGGATTTCACAGTCAAACACCGCAGACAGCTCTCCCATCAACTCCGCCGAAGGCGGTACCCAGGGGGAATCAAAACGCACGGTTAAGCTGCTGACATTCCGGCGCTCCCAGCGCACATGGTGGCCAAACGGCCATTCCAGCCCGTACTGCTCCTCATAAAACTGTCCGGTAGCGGGAATGTCTTTCAGTAAGCCACTGCTGCCGCTGATTTCCGTGGCCAGATTAGTTGCCATAATCATCAGCATGTCACAGGGCTGCGCCGCCTGCGGATACACATTCAGTTTATCCCAACAGGCGCCGATATCGGGCGTCTCCGACCAGCCCACCAGACCAAACCAGTCGGTATACTGGCGGGTCAGCAGACGGGCGATAACATCCCGCGCCGCTTCCGGTACAGTGTCCCACTGCATCAGGCCAAGACCGGACTGCCGGTACAGGTTATCAATGCGTTTGATATTGTCCGTATTCAGCGACACATTATGCTGCAACAACAGCAGCCACTGCTCAAAGGCCAGATGCTGCGCCGTCGGGGCCGCCGTGCCGCGCACTAACGCCGGATATGGCGTATACGTCTGCGGTTTGGTGGGTTTCAGTATTCCTGCACAGCCGGCCAGAAACAGGCGCAGGCTTTGTAGCACCGCCTGGCGGTAACGGGGAACTTCTTCCCCGCAGACCCACTGTTGCATCACATCGATACAGACGGATTTGCCGGTGATTTCCAGTTGATTGGTGCACCATTCTGCCATGGTTAAGTTCCTCACTCAGATGATAAAAAATAAACAGGCGGAACCGTCCCGTCAGGGAAAGCGGTTCCCCCGATGGGTAGATTGAAAAAAAAGAATTACGGGTCGGTTTGCCTGAACAGCCTGTCAGCCAGACCGCTGTCAAAAATCACCGTCAGTTCATCGTGGATATCCAGATAAGGCGTACTGCGCGGGATAACCTGCGTATTCAGCCGGGTTAAGTCGTATTTATCCACCAGTTCGTTAATGGCTTCTGAAGGCCGGACACCGCTGTCTATCAGTGCTGCCACCGTATCGGTTTCACACAGGGCCGTATCGGTCAGGCTCAGGCCAAAATGCCGTTTCAGCAAGGCAGCCGCAATCACCTGCCAGACGGTTAAACGTAACGTGGTCATAACGTCCCCTCAGAAAAGACACAGACGGAGACGCCATACCGGAGAATATCCCGCACTTCACTGCACTGCTGATAATCGGGTGAAACCCCATGCAGTGACAATAAATGCACTTTGTGCCACAACGCACGCGCCGCCGGCGTATTCTGCCAGCTCTGCTCAAGCATCGCTGCCTGACATAACCGCTGCTGTTGCTGTTCCAGTGACAGGCGTTCTGACGTCAGGGTGACCGGCTGCGCCCAGATAATCCCGTCATCAAACCGGCCACCGAGCACTTTTCTGTCCTGTGAATCAAAAATCATGACGGTCAGCGGAAAAAAAATCCCCGAAACCTGAGCAGATAACCTCGCCGGCACCAGCCAGTCCCCCAGAAGATGGATCACCTTCAGCCGCTGCACCACTTCCGTGACGGTGGCGGCTTCGCACATCATCAGGGTTTCCGGCTGCAATGACTGTAGTGCTTTCGGGTGTTGCCTCAGACCGGTGACCTGAGCGGTAAACCGTTCTTCATGGTATGCGGTACTGGTATCATCCGGTGCCGGTAAAAAAATGGGGTTCATGGTGTTGTTCCTCGATTTTATGTCAATGAAAGAAAACACCCGCCCGATACCGGGAAGGTGTTTTGGCTTCCCCGGTCAGGCGCTGAATAAAAAGGTTAACCGCCTGCTGCGCGGATAACGTTAATGATGATTATTTTGTGTGAGCATGCTGTGACGGACTGATAACCGCCTCACCGGGCCTCAGTGTCATCACCGTGGTTATCAGACCGCTTTCCGGGTGCTGCTGTGCATATTCCTGCAAGGCGCAGAACCGATAGGCCATCTCATCCGACTCAGTCAGTCCCGCGATATGGACGAACAGGAGCGCCGTCACTGCCAGCCCGAAAGCATCGGCGGACAGTGTGAGCGTCAGCGACGTCTCCGGCAGGTAAACGGCATACGTTTTTGCCCATGTCGGCACCAGATAGGCCAGTGATCCAGACACCTGTCGGCCAATCCACTGTTCAGGCCGATCATGCCCGCCTAATTCAGCCGCGATATTCGCCAGCAGGAATCCCAGAAACAGCCGCTCCAGCTGGGTTTTGTCGGGAAACACGGCAGAAAGCGCTGCGCTGTCCAGCAGAATCAGTTCATTATCGGACATCACATTTTTCCTTATTTGTCAGACCCAACGCCGCCCGGATAAATTGGGTTTCAGGATGCTGCAGCGCATATTCCCGCAGGGCGCCAAACCGTTCAGCATATCCGTCCAGCTTTAACAGGGTCGTCAGATACCCCAACACGCTCAGAGTCACCATCAGTCCGAAAGCATCGGCAGAAACCTCGCCTTTAAAGTCCGTTGTCTCCACCCTGACCACCGCGGGTTCCGGTCGTATCGGCACGATATAGGCGATGGTGTCTGAGACTTTCCGGTACTGCCATCGGTCACACCGGTCATCGTCACACAGCACGGCGGCGGCTTTAATGAACGTGTTCTCCAGCAGCATCAGCTCCAGCGAACCGGTGTGCGGAAAAATCTCAGCAAAGGGGGAGTGTTCAGGTGCGGGCACGATATCCGTGACCGGAGAGGTATTTTGTTGCACAGTATTCTCCTAATAAAACAACGGAGAACACCGACCCAATGGGAAACGTGTTCCCCGTTGGGTGACTGGCCGGCTGGCCATAATGGATAAGATTAAACAACCTTCATCATCAGACTGACGATATCTGCTTCCAAAGGGGCGCAGATGTACCACACGGGTGTGTACTCCCTTGCAGGCTACAGGAGTGTTGCTGTCGCTGCCCGAAGGTGATCCTCACAAGCGACCGGATCATTACTAAGTCTGACTACGCTAATCAAGGAACATCATAAGATCAATGGGGAATTCATTTTCTGAGATAAAAAATAATATTAGGAATACAATGAGCTTTGGGGTTAGTCTGGGGAGCTTGTTCTACTTAAGAAAATTTAGACAATTTCTGCCCCCCAGCAGTGTTCCCCAGAGACTCAAGACGCTCAGATTCAATGGTAACCGATTGATATTATGGGGTTCTATCGCATCACTAATTACCTTCTATTCATACTTATTTTATCCAGCTGAATACAATAACCACTGCCATTGTCTTCATAGATCGGAAGCAGCTTTTCTATATGAGTTGCACCTTGATCTGATGGTATTCTGTCGTGAAATTCGATTGAGTGTGACAGTCGGTTAAGAGCGAAAAACAGACTGATCCGCTTATCCCAATATTTGCTCAGACGACTTTCCGTCAGCAGCAAAGAGATATCGCGGACACTCATTTTAAAATATATCCAATATTACAACCGAGTCTTAGCCAAACCTTTTAATTGGCTTTACCGTGGGAATACAATAATAAAGACATTCATTGCAGGATAGGGCACTAGTCCTGTATATGAGGCTAATATTAAGTAACCTGAACTTCGTTTAAGAAAAGAAAGAAAAAAGGAACTAAGTGCCTGAGGCACGATCAAAGTTTTTTCTTAGAAAACAAAATCGTGGAGATTCTCAGGCTATGACTACTTTAGAAGAACTTTTCTGCTGCATCGATGATTTTTGCCAAAAATTTATTCCCCTTTGGGAACAACAGCTCATCGAAAATGCTGGATTAACACAATAAGTGCAATGTGCGCCCTGTATAGGCTTCAATGGGGGTTAATCCCTTTAAAACCTTTCTTGGTGTCATGTTTAATCTTAATTCCAATTCACTGACATCTTGCTCTGTGAGTGAACCAAAAACTGTTCCTTTAGGCCATTGGCGACGAATTAAACCATGGGTATTTTCATTCGTTCCTCGCTGATAACTGGCATAAGGCCGGGCAAAGTAGATTTGCGCCTTCGTTGATTGACTGACCTTTTCATGTCGGGCGAATTCGCCACCATTATCCAGTGTAATAGTATGAACCGACGAAACACGATTTAACAAGGTACTCATGACATTAGAGACCGTTTCTGCCTTTTTATCCGGTGTTTTTGCCATTAACAATAATCGGCTTTTTCGATCAACCAATGTGACCAGATAAGCATTCTGACCGTATATCGTATCCCCTTCAAAATCGCCGGTACGCGCACGTTTGTCCGCAATAGCAGGACGTTGACTGATGTCCACCCGATTCGGGATGGGGCTCTGGCCAGCCTGACGCTTCCCCCCTTTCCAGCGTGTTTTTCCAAAGCGAGGCAACTGCTTGTAAAGCGAACCCCCTGCGTCACGATCTTCACGAATACGCCGATAAAGCGTGCTGTGGCTAAGGACAATTTCCGGACATTCCAAACGCATTCGGTAGTGAATATTTTCTGGCGAGCAACCCATTGATAATCCCTCAGACAAGATATTTTCATATCTAAGATGATGTTTTTTAAACTTAAACGCGGTCTTTTTCGGTTATTCTTCAATATTTCTGCTGACTTAGCACAATATTGCTGATTGTTTGCATTCCGTTTCAGTTCACGTGAAACGGTGCTGGCATGTACACCCAGCGATTCAGCGATCTGATATTGTGGAAAACCCTTGTTATACAGGGCTTGAAGCTGATATCTTTGCTCGGGAGTCAACTGTCGGTACTGTCGGGTTTGTTTATGCATATCAGGCTATGATTTCAGGTGTGAGAGCCATGAAATGTATCACAGTTGACTCCCGCCTTTTAATATCCCGCCGATTGCACTTAATATGTTAACTCAGCGCTGCTGACAGAAAGCCGCCTGAGCAAATGTCGGGAGACCAGACTGAACCAACATTCAATTTGATTTAACCAGGAAGCGTGTTTGGGGGTATAAACGAATCGGATCCGATGTGTCGGGTCAAGTTTGAGTCAATACACCTAACTCATCTATTTTCTGGCGATAATATTCGGCCGCCAATTTGTCTTTTTTCAAAGCAGAACGAGGTAGGATCATGATGGCGTTACCTTACAGAGATGTGTTCTGTTTGTATTTTGCTCAGTTAGGCGACTATGAAAAGTTTTTAGAGGTTCCTACTTATTTCCCCCCTCAAATTATTCCATTCCTAATATCTTGTTTGATATCAATACCACCCGATAAAGCCATCAAAAAACTAATGTTTACTATTAATTTTTAATACTTCTAAATTTTAAATTTTGATATTACATCTCAAATTAACCACATTAATTTGACTAAAAGTAATCGTAATGATAACAGGTTATGATTAATAACCAAGTATACTCCTCCATACTCAAAGTAATAAAAAACATTAAATACAATTAATAATTATTAAGGAGCAATAATGAGTAATATCCATGTCGTTCCCCATTCTCAGCAATTACTTCCTGAATTTAATAAAAGTTGGACTGACTGGCGTTGGCAGCAAAAAAATGCATTACGTGATGAGGAGTCTTTACGTATCGCTTGTGGTGGATGGGATGATGAAATAACCCAACGTATTCAGCAGAATTTACAGGGCCAGAAAATGCAAATCACGCCCTACTATCTCAGCAGAATTCTCGCCACCAGCCAATCTGGGGATATTACAACGAACCCACTTTGGCGGCAGGTTGTTCCATTCTGGACTGAAGAAGAACTCTATGGTTATGACGGCGAATCTGAAAACTGGGAACTCAATGATGAAATGAAGACGCCCATTTGCCAGCATAAATATGACAACCGAGTCATTTTGCGGATGGTGAATGCCTGTAACTCCTACTGTCAGTTCTGTTTTGAAGCCCTGCGGACATTGAAAGTTGACTCAGATAAATCGAATGCAGGCCGCAGTTCCTTTCAGCAATCCCTTGACTACATTAAAAATACGCCCTCAGTGGAAGAAGTCATACTCAGCGGAGGCGATCCCTTGATGCTGACCGATAATAAGCTGGATGAATCTCTGGCCGCCATTCGGGAAATCAGAGAAGATCTACTGATCCGAGTTCATTCCAGAGCCTTGACATTCAACCCTTACCGCATTACCGACGCCCTCATCGAAACCTTGAAAAAACATCACGTCAATGCTTTTGGTGTTCATGTCTGCCACCCCCTTGAGCTAAGTCAAGAATTCCAAGCTGCCGTGCGTCGCATCCAAAGTGTCGTACCGATTGTTTTTTCCAATATGCCATTCCTGCGGGGCATTAATGACGATCAAGAAACGCTCCATAAACTGTTTATCAATCTGTATCGTATGGGCGTGAAACCCTACTATCTCTACCACTTCATGCCTTTCTCTCCCGGCTCTTCGGAATACAAAGCTTCAATCAATGATGCTATTGCCATTATGAGCAAGCTCAAACGTCGCGTTTCCAATATTGCCTTACCGGAATATGTACTGCCGCATATGAAAGGCAAATTCACCGTGCCTTTATTTACGAATCAAGAAGAGATGCCTTATTTCGAAACCATCAATGGCAAGCGTTACTACCGCTTTATTAATTGGCAAAACGAACAATGTGAATGGTTGGATAACTAAGTTAATCCTGATCTTCTGAGCCTGTTACTCAATCAATTCTCAAGTTTATTTATTTTAAGAGTCCCCAATGAAACCAAATGCAATTTTGTTTGTTGATATCGATGATGCCAAAATTCCCCATTATAACTATCGAGAAGCTCACTTCATCGCAGCAAAACAGATGGGCATGAACTGCCTAACCGTTGCCCTCCGAGGACGCCAACATACAGAACGCCTTTTAGCTGATAGCGACGCAGTTTTCTATCTAGAATCACTAACGCAAGAAGCTTTACAGGAGTTCCTCATTACACTGCAACAAGAGTACATTTTGCTAGCTATTTTCTGCCATGCAGGCCATGCATCCTCCAATGGTCAAATTGGTTGTATCGTTGCCAAGGTATGCCAACAATTAAAACTCCCTCACACATCTCCAACTTCAATTACGACTTGTAATAACAAGTTCTTAATGCGTAAGACGCTACAAAAAAAAAGGTTAGATCAATACGCTACGCTTTATGCAGTAACGAAGAGGAACTATTTTCACAAGCCAGAGAGATTGGTTATCCTGTTATAGCAAAGCCACCTTTTGGCGCATGTTCAGCCTTTATAAAAAAATGCAATGACTGGCCTGAATTACAAGCCCATTACCAGACATTTACAACTCAATATTTACATTCTACTTTAGTTGATTTTTTAGGAGAGGAACAAACTCGTTTTACCTCTGGGAATAATGAATATACCAATCATCCGGGAAAAAGCCTGCTATTGGAAGAATACCTTGATGGCATAGAAGGCACTGTTGAGTGCGTCATGAGCCAACATGAAGTACATCCGGTATTGATCAATGAGAAATTGGTTCTGACTGAAAAAGAAAATACTGTGCTGGAAAATCTCCTTATATGCCCACCAGTATCGTTTTCTCACTCAGAACAAGAACAAATCAGGGATTATGCCATTGCTTGTATAAAAGCGGTTGGCCTGAACTATGCCATTGCTCATCTTGAATTCCGGATGACCAGCAATAGGCCGGTTGTTATTGAAATCAATCCGCGACTTGGTGGGTTATTTGTTAATTCAGCCTTCCGTGATATTGCCGGTTTAGATCCCTATCAGCTATATCTTTCCATCCTCTTGCAAGAGGATGACATTGATACACAGATTAGTCTGGCACAACAACGCGCCATCACAGCCAAACAACACTATTCAATGCTCGCCATGTATCCGGAAAAGAGCGGGCATTTTCAAGGCATCAATAACATCGAATACATGCAAAACAATCCCCATGTGCTCGAATGCATTCCTCAACCATCAGACTGCAATATCAATGCAGAAACTGAAGAACATTACTTACTCAGATGCTGGGCAAAAGTAGAGGGGACATCCCACGCTCATGCCCTGTATCAAGAGATGATTGAACACGTTAAACCCATTATTGTTCCCATTCCGTAAGGCTGCCAAATTATGCAAATTACAAACATATCGGCGCATTTAATGAATGAACACTATTGCCATATCCCGCATTTCAATCAGTTAATTTCCCATGTTCCGGAGGCAATTAACACATTCAAAGCACATTGGAATGGATTAGCGTTGGATGAAAACTTTAAGGACTATACCCATAGGGAAAGACGCATCCTTCGCTATCATCATCATCCTGGTGCAGAAAATCCGCTTGAGTTAAATCGTGATACTGAATATCGCTCATCTATCACCTATAAAATTGAATATAAACAGGACACTAACCAACTCAGTTATGCAAATGAGGAATTCATCACTAACCCAGTCATGCAGGACATACTCGCAACTGACATTGCAATTTTAGGTGAAAAGTTAACTAAGGAGCACCACTATGCGATTGATATTCACCAATTCCGTGTCAAAGCGCAGTCTGGCAAAGAAAGCCCTACAACTTCCGGAATTCATCAGGACGGCCAAGATTGGATCTTTATGCACTTTATCCAAAGTCATAATACCGAACCGGTAATTTCCGAAGTTCACGCAACAGAACATGAAGCGCTACCCTTGTTACACACCGCAATGGAGAACTTCCTTGAGACTCTGGCAATAAATGATAAACAACTTTATCATCGGGCAAGCAGTGTTCGTCAATTATCTCCAACAAACGCAGCATTTCGGGATCTCTTGCTAGTGACCTTCCGGCAACTTCCTGAACAACAAAAGAGCTAATAATAATGTCAAGCCAGGGAAAAAGTTTGAATTTGCGTTGGTCCGGTCTTAATACCTTTCTTATCGTCAATGCCCGATTTGTCTCCGATTTTGGCGCATTTCTGAATATGGTGGCACTCTCCACTTATGTGTATTTACTCAGTAACAGCGTCATGCACGTCAGTATTTTTCTTGCCTGCCGTGTTGCGGGTGGTCTCATCGCCAGCCTGATCGGAACCCCATTTTTCAGGAGATTTACAGGAAGATGGCCGTTGGTCTTTTTTGATCTCGTACGCATCATTGTATTGTCCCTGCTATTGGTGATCCCAGTCTCACAACAATTACTGATCTTACCGATGATCGCCTTTGGCATTGGCTTAGGCAACTCTATGTTTGCCATTGGGCTTAACAGTCAATTGCCATATTGGGTACATACTTCCCAGCGTATATCTACAAACTCTTGGCTTACCTCCGTTGCTGCAACGGGGGCGGTATGTGGCAGTCTTGTCTCAGGGCTTTTGGTTGCAACCAGCGGTTATGAAATGGTTTTCTGCATTAACATCATGACTTACTTGCTGGCTGCAATCCTGATTATACCTCTGCGTTTTATTTCCTTACCGGAACAAAAAGCATCAAGAGGATTGGGTAATGAATGGCGTGAATTGCGCCTCGGTTTGCGTAGCGCCCCGATGCTGGCCGGAATGCTCTTTCTCAGTCTAGCTGACACACTGGGCAGCGCTGCGCATAACGTGGGTTTCCCCATTATCTCTAAACTCCTTACGCCGGATAATGCCAGTACCACTATGGGATTACTGCTGGCAACATGGGCGGTAGGAAAATTCAGTGGTGCGCGGCTGGGCAATTATTTACTCCGCCGCCGCGAACTACTGAAAATGGAGAAACTATTCTTTATTGGGGTCGCTCTGATGTCGACCGGATTCATCCTGACCTTTCAACAAAGCAGCCTGTTCTGGCTGCTGCTGTTTGCCATTTTGGCAGGGATCGGGGATGGGATTGCAGAAGTCAGCCTTATTTCACGAGCACAAAGCGAACTGGAGAATTTACGATTGCCCATTTTCAGTTTTCTGACATTGTTGCAAATGACCGGATTTGGGATTGGTATGCTACTTGTTGCCCCGTTTTACGTCTGGCTGCCACCTTCTATCGTCATTCTGATATTCCATGGCTTGCCACTAACGATATTAGTATTGGTCTTGCTTTGGGTAAGACGTGTTATTGCAAGTAAAGTGTAAAATTTAATAATCAGCACCGCATGAAAGTATCATTCTGCGGTGCTGATTTGTCTGATGTACAACGCACATTTATTATTTTGGTGTAGATTTATAATTTAGCTGTAGATTTAACTTTATAAAATGCATGAATAGCCTCTTCGGCTAAACTTGATGCGGCGTCCACAATATTCAATGGTCGATCAATCCCGCCGCTCTTTATAAGAGGACTGATATCTGTACAAGCTAAAAGTAATACATCCGCTTTTAAAGCCTCCACACATGACAATACTGAGTTCCAAGCCATAATCACCTCCTTATCGCCAAATCCTTTTGCTTTAATTAGGGTAATCAGCTCTGTTGTTCGGCTCCGCAACTCTGTAGATGAAACAGGTTCTTTTCCTGCCGCACGAATACGTTCCTGATAAAACCCTGCGTCAATTGTGGGCTCTGTGCCGATAACTGCGACGTTGGTATAATCAGAAGGGATTTTTCTTAGGGCGCTATCAGCGATATGTAGGACGGGTATACCAGCGCTGGCTTGTTCCATATAAGAGTAATACCGATGGACAAGATTACATGGAACCACAATCAGATCGACTTCAGCTCTAACCAAGTCTGCAATACCACTCTGTAGTGCCTGTACCATTTGGGTATCATCAATGTCTTGCCCCGGATAAAAAGGGGTAGGCAAAGAGAGTATATGCATTTTAGGAAAATCCATATCGTACTTTGCACCATACAGAGCTTGAGAAGCGTCCACGAGCATATCCACAAAAGGCACGGTAGATCTTGGCCCCATACCAGCAAGTACACCAATCGAACAAGGCATTATGTTATCTCTCTCTTTTGACAAATCCAATTAGCCAAACACAGTGCTAACAGAATAAAAGAGATTACTAAAAGAGCAACAGAAATATTAAATAAACTATGAAGGGGATTTATTAACGAAATACCTATCACAACCCCCGCTCCCACCATGGCTATTGCCCCAACAGCCGCACCTGCATAACCGGCTTTCTTACCATATAAGTCCATGCATCTGGCTGTAGAACTGGGAGTAACTATGCCTTCTCCTAGCGCCACTATCATCATTGGTACGATGAAAGAATAAATTGCCGATGGCATAAACTGGCTAAAGAGAAACATCAATAAGGAGCCAACTAATATAAGTAAAATTCCAATAGTACAAATAACATTGACTTCCAAATAGGAAGATAATTTAGTGACGATAAAATTACCTATCATGACACAAGGAACAATAGCTAATGGAATCAGGCCAAATTGCTGGGGTGGAAGATTAAAATGCTCTTGAAGTATATAAGAAGAAGATAATAAAAATACGAGTTCAGCTGCAAAACCAAACATATTAAAAAGCGCCATTCTCAAAAATTCACCATGTAAAAGTAAATCACGGTAATTTACAAATACCTTGGAAAAATTGAAAATATTACTTTCAGAACCTCTGTGTTCATTAGTTTCAGGCAATGAATAATATATAAATACGATAAAGAAAAATGCAACAACAGATAATATAATGAAGTTCATTCGCCATCCAAGATATCCCTGAATAGCACCGCCAAGCATTGGGGATATTGCTGGGGTAATTGACATAAACATGACCAACATCCCCATCAATTTTAATAATGCTTTTCCATCAGACAGATCGCGCGCAACCGCACGAGCGATAGGCCCTACACAGCCAACGCCAAGCCCTGTTATTATTTTTCCAATTAAAAACACAACCCCAGAAGTTGCAAAAAGGCAAAAAACATTGCCCAGGAAAAATATGATTAACCCGATTAAAACCACCGGGCGGCGACCATAATAATCAGATAAAGGGCCATATATGAGCTGAGAAAAACCAAAAGCAAGCAAGGTCAGAGTAACTGAAAATTGCAGGAAAGAATCAGAGGTTCCCAAAGGTACGCTCATGTGAGGTAAGGATGGAATAAACAATGTATTATTAAACTGCCCCATTGAGACCAGTAAAACAATAATAACCCCGACCAGCATGCTATTTATCTTTTCATTTGGTAATTGCTGCACCACATTCACCTTTATCAGTAATCAGCTTAATGTTTTCTAAATCTCCAAACACATCTTCTGGCTTACCCGTTAAAGTCCCGATACCAGACCAATTACTCTCCCCCAACTCTGGAATAACTATCCCCATATTAACGGCCAGATGATGCGAAGATTTAGGATTCGGAAGCTCGAATCTGAGCAGCCTCGCGCTTTCTTTCAGTCCGTATAGAATACCCGCCATATTTTGGCAAGGTGTTTCAGTAAAAAATTCTTTTTCAATAACGGGTTCTTGTAAAACAGCAATACTAATTGCATGTTCGAACATTTTCACAGGATCAAGACCATAAGAAAACGCAATAAGCTCCGTAAGATTAGCGCCGGCAGGCCTACCCATATTGGCATCAATAAGTTTCACCTCTTTGCCATTTCTCATGAATTCAATATGGAAAAAGCCGTAATCATAATCCGAGCGCTCAATCAGAATTTTAATAATGTTCTTACATTTTCCATAAACATCATGACCCATTTCATCCTGATAAGGGAACTGATGACTAGTCTCTGTATTACCGTATTTGATACGCTTGGTGGCACCGATAAACACTGTATTATTATTATAAACATATCCTTCAATACTGACCAGTTCACCACTGAAAAACTCCTGAATAACATATTTATTCGGTTCAAGGTAATCAGGTATTTTATTCAATACTTGTTCAATCCCGTGCTCAAGTTGCTCAAAATAACTAAACGTAAAATTACCTATAGCCCCAGCTGTCAGGCATGGCTTGGCGATGAATCTTTCTACTGCCGAAGTATTTATAAAATCTTTAATTTTTATTTCTGGAATGACTCCCCATTCCAGAGAAAAGGATTGAGGTACATACTCAGGAATGAGTTCATTAACGTAAGCTTTATTCTTCAAATTAATAACACTATCTGATACACCCGGAAGGCCTAATTCCTTGTTCACCATCGCTAGAATAGCCAACCTACTATCCAAAAGCGTTGTCAACCCTACGACATTCTCTCTCCCAAGAGAATTGACTATCCGTTTAATATCATCCACGTCTGTTGTTTCACAAAAAATTGCTCTTTCTTGAGCAAGTTGAACTAATGCATCACCTTCTTGTGATCTATAATTCGTGAGGAATATCGGTTCATAACCCAAATTATGGATAGCCTGAGAAATATACGAAACACCCAGAAATGATGCTTCTACTACGAGAATATATTTTTTCATATTATGTCCTTATTCTTAACGTAAATACGTTGTAACCAACGATCTTTACCATCAAACTTTGGTTTAAACAATGAACGTCCATGAAGCATTTTATTATTATCAATAATTAATGCGGTCCCAGGAGACAAATAAGCTTCAAATGCATATTGGTTGCACAATTCCCTGACTTTTTCAAAAAGCCTCTTCGTTTCTTGTGTACGACAATGAATGACTCCTGAATTAAAATTAAAAGAGTAACTTGTCTTACCATGAGAATTTACAAGTGCCCTGAGATAATAAACGTCATCACCACCTGAAAAAGAATAAGGTGCTCGAATAAAATAGTGATTACCTTGAAGTAGATTAATTTCTGACTCTGATAAACAGGCCAATACAGAAGATACATTCACAAGTGTAGTAGGAACATTTTGTTCTTCTCTACTTCTTACAGCGGTTAACAACAGATAATCCGGTTTATCGATATCAAATGCAATTTCAGTATGAAACTCCAAATCTATTTCTGAACCTGTCCCAGATGCAACACTCTCGTTGCCTTTAATGGGATACAAATCATGAATAAATTGGCCATCATTTTCAGCTTCATATGCATGAGGATTACCGAGTAAAGCAGAAAGATATATCAATATCTTTTCTGTAATGAATTTCTCTGCTGGTTTTTCTTTTATTTTAAGAATGGGCGTTTCTGGTTTGTCACCATCAATTGGAAAACCTGAAATGATAACATAACCATTGTCAGAAACTTTTTTACGGATAGCATCTGATATCATGTTATGCGGATCGATCAAATCACGAATTTCCATACTCAGACGAAGAATCTCATGATTTAATCTTAGATCATAATGTTGAGGTAATTTCTCAAAATATTTCTGGATCTCGACTGGGATCGTCAAGACACTTTTCACCATATCAACACCCAGAACTTTGCTATTTTGCATGTTCTCTATCCTGTTCATACAGATCTTGCAGAAGATAATTTATTAGATATTTTCTTTCATCTTGAAGAAATCTTTACTTATAGTTCGATTTGGACCCAGATCATGATACTGCACAATATCCAGTATTGAATTACAACCACTCATATATCGGATAATTCGTTCTAAACCAATTCCAAATCCTGCCGTTTGAATCTGAGATTTATCTTTCCATTCTGCATAAGTCATACTATATGATTTACCGAGTTTCTTAGATTGCTCAATAATTTCTTTTGCTGTTTTTGGACGAATTCCACCTGTCGTTAATTCCCCATAACCGAATGGCAACATCAAATCATAAGTGTCATAACTGCCATTTTCATTCTGATGATAAATGGAATCACGCACACCTTCCGGATAATCGTAAATCCAGAATGGAATATCAAAAAGTTTCGTCAGCTTTTCATCTTCTTCAGGTGTGAAGTCTCTTTTTAAATCTGGTGAATTACCGATGAGCCGATGCCCTTCAGAAAAGGTAATGGTTGGGTAATTTGATTTAGCGAGCGCTTTGACATTACGCAATCCTATTTCCGACAATTCGATTGTTGGGTTATCTAAAATTGTCTGGGCAAGAGATTTAAGGATCTTTTCACCTTGCTGGAAAACATCTACCATACTGCTTGTACGCCATTCAATTTCAAATTGAAAAAAGTTATACAAATGTTTTCCTGAACTTTCTTCACCGTCCATTACTAATCTCAAACAAGGTGCAAGACAATAAACTCTGTCAAGAAACTCAAGTGACATCTGTTTTTCAACAACATGACTGACTGGAAGATAATATTTTTCTTTTCCTTTAACCTGTACATTGCCTAATTCATCTGCAATCATTTCGGGAAGATCTTTATCTCCTAAAATAGCAAATGAATGTCTTGCTCCAGGTTCATAACTAGATGAAGCAATAGCTGGCAAAATCTCTATAAAATTGTTTTCTGTCGCAGCCTTTCTCAGCCCACTTAAGACATTACCACTCCAAATATAAGTTTCTAAATAAGTTAACGTTGGTTTAAACATTTGCTCTCCATATAAAAACCAATAAATAATTAAGAGAATTACTTTTCCACATTGAATATATAACCCTAACTTCACAACCAGAAAAAATTTACTGAATAATCATTTTTCTCATAACCTATGAAGTACAAACTAACACAATCAAAATAATTAAAAAAAACAAAAAAAGAAAACACGTTAATAAAAAAAATAATTTACTTTTGAAGAAACAAGCAAAAGTAAAAATTTAATGAAAGGTTAATTTATGGAATTAATTAAAAAAATGATATCTATTGGAAACTCAACAACCACCGACTAAAGTCGGCTGTCTCTTGATCACAAGTCTTGTTCGATAGACTGTGCCAGCTCATAACCTTCAAGGATGGCTTGTAATCTGAGCCATCCTTCCCACAACGTTTTGACTGTTCTGCCCAAGAAAAATCGGACACTTTTTTGAAGGCCATTTCATATTCCACGGGAGTTAAATCATTATTAGCCGTGTGCCATCGGGTTAAATTGTAATAATGTAGATAATCCAGAACATCCTGTTTCATATCTGCCGGGTTTTCATGATAGCCTTTGAAGAGCCAATCATGTTTTAAGCTGCCAAAGAAACGCTCAACCACGGCATTATCCCAGCAGGCGCCCACATCCCCCTGACTGGCTCTCATCTCGTAGCGACTGAGAAGGTCCTGGTATTGCTGGCTCGTGTACTGGCTTCCTCTGTCACTGTGAAACACACAGCCTTTTGACGGGTGGCGTAAGTGGTATGCTTTCGCCAACGCTTCACTAATCAGTGTCGTATCTATTTCTGTCGACATCTGCCAGCCCACTATCCGGCGGGAATATAAATCCATCACTATCGCCAGATAGAGCCAGCCCTCCGAGGTTTTTAAATACGTGATGTCCCCGGCCCACACCTCATTCGGCGCCAGCGGATTAAAATTCCGGTTCAGCAGGTTACACGCCGTTGACTGCACTTTCCCTTTGCGCGGTGCCCGATAGCGTTGACGTTGCTTAACGGATAAGCCCAGTTGTTTCATCAACTTCCGGGTTCGGTAGTCACTGATAGTGAAGCCTTCTTTGCGTAATTGCTTTGCCAACATCCGATACCCCAGGCTTTCCCGGCTTTCTTTAAAGAGCGCCGTGGCCTGCTGATTTAACGCGTGTTGCGCTGCTGAGACTAACGGCACCGGTTTGGCTTGCCAGGCATAAAATGTCGACCGACTGACGTTCATCACCCGGCATAATTGCCGGATGGGGTAGTGGTCGGCCTGCTCTTTAATGAACCAACACCTTACAGCAGTTCTCTCGCAAAGAAGGCGCTCGCCTTTTTTAAAATTTCTTTCTCCATTTTCAGTTGTTTGTTTTCTTTACGAAGCTGCAATAACTCCTGGCGCTCCTCGGACGTTAAGGCACCGGGTTGAGCCTGCTCGACGGCCTGTTTGCGCCACGTATACAGCAGCTTTTTGGGGATCCCTAACGCGTCAGCCGCCTGGGGAACCGTATAGTGCTGTTCAACAATCAAATTGACGGCTTCTTTTTTAAAGTCATCGGTAAATTTTTGGGGTGATTTTCGTTTCATAAAGACACCTGAGTTAACGTCATTCTATTCCTTTACCAAAGTGTCCGAATTTATTAAAGCACAACAGAATGGCTGGATTAACACAATAAGTACAATATGCTTCCCGTATCGGCTTCAATGGGGGTTATCGTTAGCCACATTAAAAACGTCACTTGGTGCGGCTAAATCTGTTAATAAGCAATCCAGAATAATAACCATAACTTTTTGTTTTTTTGTTCATAAAGTAATTGTTTTGCTTCTAGGATGTCTTTTTAGACAACTTAAGGTCAATTACGGACAAGATTGATGGATTATAATGTAAACCTATCACTAAAACTCCCAGTCCGTGTGAATGTGAAGTTATTAAATTCGTAACACGTATCTGTCCAGAAGCAAATTAGAGATAACATGTGAATAATCGGCTAAGTGTCAAGGTTGGTTTGCTCGTATTCCAATGACCAAAGCAGCAGACCGTGTATGATCCAATACAGCTTATTCGCCCTCAATATTCTGGTAATACACCTGCCGGATATAGCGCCCCCGCCCATCACCATGCCCTAAATCCATTGACACCAGTGCCAGCGCTTCCCGCTCACTGAAACCCTGTGCGGTGTAATGTGCCCCGGATTGCTGGGCAAAATGGTAGCGCATGCTGTGTGGCGCTTGCTTACCCACCAGTCCGGCACTTCTGACCACGTAGCGGTAACGATCTATCGCCTGATGGATTGTGGGTTTATCAATCAATCTGCCACTACGCTTTGCCTGTTCGCGCTCGGCATAGGTAATAGCCTGCTGCAAGGCTTCCCGATCCAGTATGACCGTCTGCCTAGGTCGTCCACCTTTAGTACCAAACACCACCCGCACGGAGGTATGACCGAGCTCCAGCGCTTTTTTCCAGGTGGCTAAGGATTTACAGGCTTCCACCGCTTCTTTGGTACGCAGTCCCAGTACATACGCCAATTGCATCACGGCGGCCACTCCCCGATCTTTTTGTTCGACTTGCTGAAAAACCGCCTGAAATTCAGCAGGGGTTAATGCGGTTTTTGTTCCCCGGCGATCCATATTAGCAATCCCCAGTGCCCGGTTGCTCAGACGCGGATTATCGGCTGCCGCCAGCTTGTGTTTCCCCGCCTGCGCTAAAATGGTTCGCAGTGCCGCCATTTCATTTTGCAGGGTCCGATGGCTGATATGCTCGGCCTTTCGCTGTGCAATGTAGTGCTCGATATATTTTGTTTTGAGGCTGTCCATCTGCCGGAGCTTAATGCCTTTGTCTTTCAGGAAGTGAAGAAACTGCCGGGCGATCCGCTCACGCTCCGCCACCGTCGCAAAACTCCCGCCCGCTTGCCGGGCGTGGGTAACAAACTCTTTTCTGAACCGTTCGATTTTCGAACGTGCCGATTTCTGCGCCATCCTCGCATCTCCTGCTACTTCTACTTTATTTATTTTTAAACAAGTCCCTGCGTGTCGGTTCAGGTTCACCGTTCCGTGGTGCGTCAGACAATGTGTAGCAAGGCGAGGTTGTGTTGAGTTTTTGCAGGAGCTCGCGACGTGCTCAGCACAGCGATGACATGCTCCCCGTTCAGAGCCTGATCTAATCAGGATGAACGCCTCATTATCGTGACGTGGGTAATTTCTCCTTTTTTCGGTATCAGCCCGTTACCAGGCAGTGGATTAAAAAACAAACGAAGCAAGTCGATTCAGACAGAAAAAGGCCCGTAACAATGGGTGACTTTGAGTAATACGGGGATCAAATGGGTTGTAAAGGCAGGCCGAACGTGCTCTGGGCGTTGGCCGCTTAGCGGCGTCACTTGGTAATCGCGCTGCTTTTACGCAAGTGACGCCGCGTAACGGTGGACGCTGAAATCATTGATGCCCTCTGATCTTTTCGCGCAATCGCGGTACAGAGATCAGGACGTTTATCGTCAGTGTTCCAAAATGGAGGTTAACGTCATACATCAATCGGATAGAAGCAGAGAACACTCTGCCCATATTGGGTAGGAAGCTGGTTGTTCATAACACCGGATAACTTTCATCGCCGGACAATAGGTTGTTGTCTGACGATATCTGCTTCCAAAAGTGCGCAGATGTACCGCAATCTTGCTCTCCCTTGCAGGCTACAGGAGTTTTGTTTTCGCCGCTTGACGCTGATCCTTACAGGCGATGGATCATCGGTAACAGCTAAATACCTTATCGGTCGGGCTGAGCGAGGTCAAATTTTTGTTCGATATTAAGGTGAGAAAGAACGTACCATTCTTTTCTTGATGAAAACAATTTCTCCTCTGTTCATACCCTTAATAGGCTTTGTGAGATATCCCGAACGATTACTCCACGACTGTTTCAATGTCATCACCGTACCTCATCATCATCTTAATAAGATGAGTCGGTTTTTGAGTATTCGGATTCAATACCCCCAACATTGTCAATAAGGATTGTAATATTCAGTTTTTTATTTTCCTTAAAACACGCCTGGATAGGCTCCACCATCAATAAGGATATTTTGCCCCGTTATATAACTTGCATAAGTACTGCACAAGAAAGCACAATATGCACCAAATTCTTCGGGAGTGCCAAACCGACCCGCAGGGATTTTCTGGCTCCGTTGTATTGCTATACTTTCCGGTGAATCTGCGCATCTCGACGCTTTTTGTACAAATGTTTGCCTCAGGCGATGAGTATCGAAAGCACCAGGTAATAGATTATTGATAGTGACATTATTACTCACCAGTGCGTGAGATTTTGCCAGACCACTGATGAAAGTTGTGAGTCCCCCTCGTGCTCCATTTGATAATCCCAGCTCACTTTGAGGCGCTTTAACTGCTCCAGAAGTAATATTGATAATACGTCCAAAACAGCGATTAACCATTTTATCAATGACTGCCTGAATCAGACTGATTGGGGTAAGCATATTAGTATTAATGGCCTGATGCCATATTTCCCGGGTCCAGCCGGAATAAATACCTGTTGGTGGGCCACCCGCATTTGTAACAAGGATATCCACCACAGGTGGTGTATTCAGCACAGCATCCTGAATGTCTGATTGGGTTATATCACCGGATACCCATTTTATGGATACAGCAGGGTTTATATTTTGAAGCTGCCGTGCCGCCACTTTCAATTGTTCAGGTCTTCGTGCATTAATAACAACATTTACACCTTCTGCCACCAGGGCTGCCGCGCAAGCAAATCCTAAACCTTCGCTGGCTGCACATATGACAGCCCAGCGACCCGCTATTCTCAGATCCATATTCTCTCCGTTAGTATGACGGTGAAGATAACACTATCAATGTTGGCTGCTCTATAAGTGCCGGTTTTTTGTTTTGGATGCCCTGTACTGAGTAAAGGCGATGAAAGCAAAACAAATCAGGGCAAGGATGAAAAGACCCCACATTAAACCTACTGCTGTTGTTGTATGGCCGCTGGAAAAAAACCATAATACAACGGCTGCTCCTGCCATTTTTAGTGCACCTTGTAAGGCACTGCCTGTTCCGGACAGTTCCGGATGCCCATGCAAACTTATCCCAAGTAATAACGGAGAGGACAGTCCACACCCTAGCCCTACCGCAAAACTGTAAATAATGATAAATTCAATCG
Source organism: Xenorhabdus littoralis (assembly GCF_033949345.1). NCBI lineage: Bacteria > Pseudomonadati > Pseudomonadota > Gammaproteobacteria > Enterobacterales > Morganellaceae > Xenorhabdus > Xenorhabdus littoralis. Next base: position 15,225 of record NZ_VCDP01000048.1, on the reverse strand, counting down.
ATAATATCTGAGTGAAATAAATAAAAATAAGCGCCATCGCGGTAAACAACACTAATAACGGCAGTGAAACTTTAAGCATTCTTTCAGGTGTGGTGTGTGACAACCCTTTTTTTGTCAGCAACGAACCTATTACGATTCCGGCAGAATAAATCATAAATAGATATCCATTCTGTGATGAGGATAGTTCAAATTGTGCCTGGAATATGAAAGGACTGGCAGTAAAATAACCAATGGTAATGGCAAACAAAACGGCCGAGACAACACTGTATACAACAAAATTAACGTCAGATAACAGAATGCGAAAACCGGTTATCCGGCCAGGGTTTGTTGATTTCATCGGTGATGTTTCCGGCAACGTCATTTTTACAAAAAACGCCCCTGTCAGCATCATGATGGTGAGAGCGATAAAATTAAACTTCCACGGCAGATATTCTGTGATATATCCCCCAATGACAGGGGCAAAAGCAGGCGAAACTTGTGATGCCATCGAAAAAATAGCCAGCGATTGAGATAATTCCGTTTTATCCCGGAAAGTATCACTGAGTATAGCTCTGCTAATAACCGGGCATCCACCGGCACCAATACCGGTCAGAAGCCGGAATAGAGATAATGTGTGAAATGATTCAGCCGTAGAAGTCAGATAATTACCGATAGCGGAAAATAATAAGGAAAAAATAATGACAGGAATGCGTCCGTGTTTATCGGAGAGAGGCCCATAAACAAGCTGGGATACAGCAAAACCAACGAGATAATAAACAACAAGACTTTGTGCCTGATTGTCAGTAATTGCGAGTGCAATTTTTATTACAGGCAGCGCCGGATTATAGAGATCTATAGAAAATAGTCCTAATACCAGTATAACGCACGAATTGATGATAATGAGTTTTGACTTCATACCTTTTTACCTTTCATACGAGCGGGAACGCTTTTATGCGTTTGTTATATTCCTTATTTGGCGTTGTGTGCTGGTTATCACATTTAATTTCGATCAAGAATGGACTGTTCTGTTGCATAATCTCGGCAATACATTCCTGTAATTGATCAGGAGAATTTACACACAAACAGTTTACCCCTAATCCTCTCGCCAATTGACACCAATCATAATCAGGAATTTTTGTCAGATCTGTTTTGTTATCCTTATTATTAAAGTAGCTTGCCGCATAAGATGCATTATTAAAGATAACGAAAAGTATATTGCGATGGTATTTTGATGCTGTGGCTAACTCCATTCCCTGCATTAACATACAACCGTCACCGGTTATAACCATACATTTTCTGCCTGGAGCAGCAAAGCTGGCTCCTATCCCGGCAGGAATACTCCAGCCCATAGGACCAAGTGTGGTTGCCGATATATATGCTTCAGGTCTGCGGGCGACCCAGTAATGACCAAAAAATGATCGGTGCGCACCAGAATCAACACTGACGATCCCATCTTCCGGAAAATATTTCTGAAGGATATTGATATAGGAGGCGGGGTGCCTTGCTGCATCACCTGTTGCACTAAAATCAATAGGGAAATACCTGGGAACTGCACTGAGATACTGTAACCATTTCTCCCGTTTGGGGCGGCCTTGAATGAGGATATCAGGATAATGTTCTTCAAGGGCTTCCAGAAATGCGCTACTGTTTGCTGTAATCCCACAAGTGATATCAAGGTATTTACCAAGATATTCAGGATTGGTATCCACCTGAATCGTTCTACCCGAAAGTTGCAAATCCGGAGACCATAACATAGTGCTCCATTGAGTCGTATCCATCCCCAATAAGATAATACCTTCCAACTCTGGGTCCTTGAATGCTTCAATCGCTCTGGGACTACCGGAATAACCATAAACACCGAGTGACAGTGGATGATCTTCCGGAAAGAGTCCTTTACTACTTAACGTAGTTGCTACAGGGAAATGATACCTTTTTGCAAATGCTAATAACGTATCCGCTGTTTCAGGGGATTTACTACGCAAACCTGCAAGAATGATACAATTACGGGCATGACCAATGAACGCTTCAAATTCCGGGGAGCACATTTTCTTAATATCAACCGGGCGATGCTTCCAGGAGTCAACAATGCTTGCGCTGATGTCGGGATAGTTTTCATCATATTCGTTTAAGACTTCCTTGCTTACCCCCAGATAAACAGGGCCTTTTTCAATGCCTTTCATTGCACGGAGTGACTCTCTCAGAAAACGACTAATTGACTGACCGGCTTTAACTTCAAACGTTGCACGAGTCACCGGAGAGAAAATCTGGTGCTGATTAATGCCGGATTGTGTACTGTCCTGTAAGACATTGTACATCTCCATTGCTGACGAGATTTGACCGGCCAGGAGTAAAACAGGGAAATTATCCGTGTAGGCAGACGCTATACCTGTCAGGGTATTTGTAACACCAGGCCCGCCAATCACTAAACACACACCAAAAGTGTCAGAGACACGGGCATATCCTTCGGCCATATAAGCAGCACCTGTTTCACAGGCGGTGACAATCGGAACAGGGAAAGTATCCAACACGGAATCATTATCTTTCGGATAACACTTCATGAATGCATTGATGAGCTTACCCGGCACCATGAAAAGATGAGAGGCACCCAGCTGGCGTAGCTGTCTCAGTATATAAGATGCGCCATTTTCTTTCTGTCCGTCATTTGAATATGTCATCGCTCATAGCCCTATAAAGTCTATATTTTGCCTTTTCATTATTTTTAATGAATCCTCATGAAATGAGTCCGGGTATCGGACATTGGGCATATCTGCAAAATAAGGTTTTGGGCTTTTGGGGAGATAATCTGAAACATGCATGCTATGTTGAGCACGATCCCGAAGGTACTGTAGATATGATTCGTTATGTTGGTCTGAAGCAGAAACGGTCCATTGTAAAGCCAGTTTGGCATTGTCAGGTACTTTATCTGGATAAGTGCTTCTATGAGTTATTCTGTTATCCCATAGGATAAGATCACCAGCCTTACTCATGATAACTTTCTCGTATGCTTGTGGGGTATTCAGCATGCTTTTTACAGTCGCTTGATCTAGTCGATGAGAAAAGGGGATTAGAGTTATCCCTCCTCCATGTTCAGGATCATTGTCCTGCAAATAAATCGCACATTGCATAAACTGTAATGGCGTATCAGGATTGATTACCTCATCAGGTAGAAAATACGCGTCATTATGCCAGGGAATATAAACACTTTCTCGGATTGTAAAATTAGGAAATAAATAGAAATTTCTACCAAAAATTCCCTTGATAGCTGTCACTGCCTTCTCTTTCAAAATAGTATGAAACACGGCTGGATATTTCAATATATCTGTCGGGAGAAGTGTTGAGAGATTATTTTCATCGGAGATTTTTTTATAAAATTCTCTGACAATGCTAATCTCTTTTTTATTTATTACTTCTGGGATTACAACATAACCCTGCTCGTTCATTTTCTGGATGATATTCATATTGATTTCCTCAGAGAAATTAATCATTAGTTCCATGTAAACATGTCGAAAATATCACTCAACTTTTTCATATTTTTGAATAACTTCTTGAAATGTAATTCCAAGTTGTTCAAACTCTTTAAAGAAACTCGGAAATGAACAATGAACATCTTCATAACCATCAATACAATTAGCTTGCCGGCAACGTAATGATGCTACAAACAAAGACATAAAAATACGATGGTCTCCCCAGCTGGAAAGTGTACAATTTCCGGAGTAGGATGAATCGCCATGAATTTCGAACCCGTCATAAACATCATTTATAATCAGAGGCCTAATTCTGACACCTAATTTTAACAATTCGTTTACCATTGCTTTTATTCTTGGCGATTTATGCAGTCGGGTAATAGATCCTCCGGTAATCCTGAAACAGCCATCTACATAAATTCCTATTGAAGCGAGAGTAGGGACAATGTTAGGACAGTTGCTGACATTAAATTCATAATTTCCAGTCAGTTGACATTTTTTATTAATCAGCCGAATTTCATTTCGTTGATCATTGCGAATAATCTCCAGTCCCATTTTTTCAACAAATGTCAGGATAGCCTGTTCGCCCTGTAAGCTCTTGCTATTGATATTCCTGAGTATCAGGTCACATGGAAACAGGGTTGCAGCGGCAACAAGGTAAGAACATGAAGTATAATCGCCTGTTATTGTATATTCAGCAGCATTATATTTCCCGGGAAATACTGTAAGTCGGGAGTAATTTTCATTATGCTGAAATTTGATACCTGCTATTTTCAGAATTTCTAATGTCTGTTGAATATATGATAATGACAGGATATCCCCTTTGATTTTGACCGTAGTACTTTTCTTCGCAAGGGGAGCTGTAAACAGGATTGCGGTAATAAACTGGGAACTGATGTTTCCTTCTATTTCACATTCTCCGCCAATATAACCGCCCCAATTGATGAAAGGGGCTTTCCCGTTCATATGAATACTGGAAATATTTCCGCCCAATTCAACAAGAGCATTAAGCAAAGGCTCCATCACACGGGTTCTGAGAGTAGCGTCACCCGATATCACAGCGGGAGTTTCACTGTGGCAAGTGAGGGCGGTTATCACACGAAAGACTAACCCCGAACCGAGGGCGTCAATGACTTTTTTCTCAGGTCTAATTTTCCCGCCAGTACCATAAATAATTAATCGTTCAGGTTCCTCAATAATTTGGGCTCCGATACTGCGGCATGCTTCCTTCATTGTATTGGTTTCCAGACAACGCAAGTCATTATTAATAATTGACTTGCCATCAGCCAGGCTGGCGGCCAGAATAGCTCGTTGAGTTTCTGGTTTCGATGATGGTATATAGGCAGAATGAAGAAGATAATTACCTGGATTAACAGCCAGATATTTTAATGACGACATAACTTTAATTTCCCTTTCATAATGATAACATTACAGATACGTGAAATTGACTGATTTTTGGTAACCAAGATGAAATAAAATGTACAACACACTCTTATGTGAATTAATTTTCAACCATATTGTTAAATTTCAATTGGTTGTTAATGCCTTATATCGTACGGCTGTTTTTTCAGGAAAAACAAACACCATCAGATAAAGCGACGTTAAAATAAAACCCCCATATTTTTACCTACCATGTAAATCCGAAAAATTCTACTTTATAGATCTTAAATGGCTTGTATACATCATTTTTAAAACTCAATTAATTCAAATTTACTTTATTTATCAGTTGATAAAAAATTAAAAATATAAGACATCAATTTCTTTAAATGCATAATTAATTTCATGCAAAATAAGCTTAAAAAGATATTTTTTATTGATATAGCTGCAAAAAAATAAAACGCATACACCATTCACACTCTGCTTAAGGGATAACGCCCTGTCCCTTAAATTTTTCCTCTCCGCCGATTTGACTACTTTCCTTTCGACATCATCTTCTGCATCACTATCTGTCCGAACATGCCGGCTGACTGCCTGACCTGTCCCACACCCTGATTCATCATGCCGCTGATATCGCCCATCCGCACTCCGGCCCAGGCCAGTGCACCCAGCCAGACCATCGGCAGGACAATAAACAGCATCCCCATCACCAGCGCCATAATGAGATCATCCGAAGTGTTCTGTAACCCGGCCAGATTAAACAAACTGTGGGTTTCTGAACCGTACAGCGCATCCAGCAGAAAGCTGTCCAGCCAGCGGGCCAGCTCCCACCAGAAGGTGAGGAAATTCAGGGCAAAAATCACAAACGTCAGCGTCAGGACGGTCTTAAATTCATAGGCAGCCAACAGCAGGATCAACGGCAGCAGGATATACAGGGCCATCAGGAGAACGGCCTGCACCATCGGCAGCGCCTGCCGCACGGCATCCAGCATCGGGTACGCGAGCAGGCCACCCAACATCACCCCCGCAGAGGCCCCGGCCCGGTTAGAACCGTTCCAGACGGTAAAATCGGCATTACCGCCATAACCGGCATAGACATACCCCTCCTGCGATACCGTCAGGTTGACCGGACTGACCAGACGACGGATCACCGCCGCTTTATATTCACGGCTTTCTTTTCCCAGCATTTTCAGGGCTGCTGACAAACGCAGCCACAGCCCCGGATCGGCCTGTGCCAGCACCCGGGCTTCCAGTCCGGTTTGCGGGGCTGACCACCACACTTTACAGGTGGGATAGCCACCCCGCCCGGTATTCGGCCGGCCGCTGTCCCGGCTCTCTATCCACGGGAAATGCGCCCGGGGTGTGCGTTATGCTTGCAACAAAACATAAAGCATTGCTGATTTTCGATGAAGTATTAACAGGATTCCGAGCGAATATTGGCGGAGCTCAGAAAGACTATGGTGTTATTCCCGATATTGCAACATATGGTAAGGCATTCGGCGGTGGAATGCCGATTGCGGGGATCGCTGGTAAAGCTGAATATATGGATGTGATTTCACCACGTGGACCTGTACAGATAAGTGGAACAAATACAGGTCGATATTTGTCTGTTTCTGCCGCTTTGGCAGTTATCGAACATTTAGAAGATGGTGTTGCCTACCAGCATGTTGCAAGTTTGGAAAGCCAGCTCATAAAGAATCTGAGGGATATATTTAATAAGCATAATATTCCGTGCTATATCGACGGTTATGGTGGCAGAGTTGGAGTCCATATTGGAACCTCAGTACGCCCAAAAACAATGAAAGATATAGAACAAACCTACCCTGTTAAATTCGCACATAAATTGTTCCGTATGCTGTCAACAGAATACAGCTTATACGGTTTTTTATTACCTCTGACTTATTGCCCAGAGCCCGTGACACTGTCTACTTCGCATACTGCAGACATGATAGATAGTGTGTGTGATCGTCTGGACTCAGCTCTGACTAGGCTAGAATACCATGATAATTAAAGATACACGCATGATGTTTATCCGACGCTTTAATGCCTCCGATATGGGAGCTGTCCTTAAACTTATTTCACAAATTGAGTCTACAGATGATCTCGTTCAGTCTGCGCGCACTCAATTTATGCGTGAACTGGAAGATCCCCATGATGAAGAAGCACGATTTGTCGCAGTTAAAGGGGATTTGGTTATCGGGACAATGGGGTGTAGCCCTGGCTCAATACCATCAAAGCACGCTCTTTGGGCTGACTGGTTAGTTGTTGATCAAAGCTATCGTCGATACGGTATAGCCTCCTTGCTCTATGACGAAATTGAGGCGTTTGCGTTAAGTCTCGATAAAAAATATTTGTGTCTGGATATTGGCAATATTGACAAAGAACGTGCTGCATATCGATTCCATCTTCGTAACGGATTCCAGATAGTCGGGCAGATTCCGGATTATTGGGGGAAGTCTGAGCACCTAAATATAATGGCAAAATACCTTATTTAATAGGAGGCGCTGTATGGCTGTTCTTAGCAATATTACTGAGTTGGAAGTCTTGCCAAAGACTACCGAACAAGTAGGCTGACAATTGGGCTATGTCATGGATGTTTTGATATTGTCCATATCGGGCATATTCATCATTTTCAACGGGCCAGTTTACTTGTTGATCGCCTTTTCGTATCCATTACCGCAGATAAGTACGTCAATAAAGGAGCTGACCGACCTATTTTTCTTGATAGTCATCGTGCCAAATTCTTCGCATCAATTCGGTACTGTCATCATGTCATCGTGAACCATACACCAACGGCTGAATTTATGCTCTCGATTCTTCGTCCTAATGTGTTCTTTAAAGGTGCAGATTATGGTGTTAGCACAGATCCAAGATTGCAAGCAGAAAGAGAATTGGTTGAAAGTCATGGGGGAAGGATAGTTTTCACTGACAGCAACGTGATGGATTCGACATCGCGGATTGCAAAAATAATTATGCACGAAAGTATGTGAACAGTGGAGATAAAATGCAAACACTTTTATTGGTTGATCTCGACGGTACTCTCATTGACACTCCACATTACGAAGCTTGGCGTAATACAGCACGTCAAATCGGAGCCAAAGAACTTACCCATGAGGAATATCTTGTCAACATAGCAGGACGGCCTCGTTTGGAAGGAGCAACCAGACTTCTTGAACTAAAAAAGGACGGTTTGTCAGTTGGTATAAAGAGTAGTGGTGAATTAGCGGAAATTAAACAGATGGAATTCCTCCGGCTTTCTGTAAATTCCCGGCTTTTTGATGATGCGCTAAGGCTAATAAAACGACTCGAAACATCACAACAGTGTGTCAAATTTTATACAGCCTCGCAAAACGCATCTTACTTATTCGATTCTATGCTGCGTAAGGCTGGAATATCTTTCAATCAGTAGATTGAAGTACAGCAAAAGCAAGGCCAGACTCGAGAGGAGTTGTTTCAGGAGCTCAGCAAAGAGCGTGGCCCAAAAAGTGTCACTCTTATTGATGATTCTCCACATTCTGTCGATGTGGCTTGTAATCTTGGGATTCGAGCCTATCAAATCCATCGCAATGAACTTTTGCCTGTAGCTACTGACCCATGCGCTTTTATCCTTCTATCACTCGATAACATTACAATTCCGATTCTTGACACAATATAAGGAAATGATATGACTCACTACTCAACTATTTTGATAACAGGTGGAGCAGGATATATAGGTTCACGGTTAGTACCTAAACTATTGAGTGCAGGCTACAAGGTCAGGGTGCTAGATGCCGAGTACTTTACCAACGGACTGAGTCTCTTTTTTGATCATCCTCACTTGGAGTTCATTAAAGGTGATATCCGTGATAAAACGCTCGTTGAGAATGCCTTACAGGGAGTCACAACAGTCATACACCTTGCTGCGGTTGCAAATGATCCCAGCTTTAACTCCGACCCAGAAGTGAGTCGATCTATCAATAGTGATTGCCTTCCTCACATTATGGAAAGTGCTAAACGTCAGGGATGCAGACGTTTTATCTACGCTTCATCAGCGAGTGTTTATGGCGTTAATGATCAACCGATTGTCGACGAAAGCCAACCGTGTGTTCCCATTACTGATTACAATCGATATAAGGCAGAAGGTGAAGCCGTTCTTTTTGACCTGACAGATTCGAATTTTGAAACCATTGCAGTCAGAGCTGCGACAGTGTGTGGTTGGTCACCAAGGCAGCGCCTTGATCTGACGGTGAATATTCTGACTGCCAGCGCACTTTCACAAGATAAAATTACTGTTTTTGGTGGGAGCCAATACCGACCCAATGTTCATATCTGTGATTTGACTCGACTATATACAATGCTTGTACAACGTGATTCTCTTGGTTCACTCTGTGGGCGTGCCATTAATGTCGGTTATGAGAATCACACTGTCACCGACATCGCATTACAAGTTAAAGAGGTTGTTGATCGTTATTTTTCGACTGATGTGCCTATTACAACGACATCCTCTAATGATGTGAGATCTTACCGGCTTGATTCTGGCTTGGTGCAGAAAGAACTTGGGTTTCAGTTTGTTTATACAATCCGGGATGCTGTTTTAGAAATATGTGAGAAGTGGCAATCAGGAGATTTTATTGATAGTACCGATGTCCTCAAAGATCCTCGTTACCATAATATGTTGAATATGAAATATACAGATTGGTCTTTCAACCCATCAAGGAGCCTTCTGTGCTGATCATCTCTTATGGAAAAAACATGAAATTGTGACTGAAATCAGCCCAGACTCGTCTGCATTTATTGCATGTATTACAACGTTGGCTAATAGCTTTATTGGCCTACGTCCACATGTACCCATGGCATCTGAACGGACTCAAAGAGTACAGATTCTTATGGACAGGGTATATACGTCAGGAATTGGCGTTTCACGTGAGATAGTGTCATTGCCTGCACCAAGAATTCTCCGGCTCTATGACGTAGAAACCAGTGAATCAGCCAGACATCAAGACAGGAAAACGGCAAAAATCTCCTTATCTCTCGATGCGGCATCTGTCACTAGCACAGAATATTTGCATGTCAGAGGAGAAGAATTCGAGTTGAAAGTGAAGCAGTTTATTGATGTTCCCAATAAAAAGAAAGTTTCAACTATTATAGAATTGCGGCAGATAAATACTAAAACACCAAGACGATTGCGGCTGGACTATGGTCTTGATGCCTCTGCGGTTAATGAATATTTAGGTACCTCTCCATGGTTAACTGCACGTCATTACAATATTGGTCAGTGTCATTTTAGCGAACATGGTTTTAGCGTTATTGTTACAACAGAGAACGACAACTAAGCTACGACGTTCAAGTCAGGCAACCGCCATTTTCTTCTGGCTTCGCAACTACATGGGCAGACTCAGGGAGGAGCTGCACCACATCAGTCACTTTCGATTTTTCTATGAACGAAAGTCATCAGCTATTTACACACTGGCAGATACGTTCAGAAGAAGATAGCTTGGGATTTGGAATATCGTCTTCTCCATTTGACATCACAACTTTCCAAAGTGATCACCAAACCCGATGGACCAAGATATGGGAAGAGCATGATGTAACAATCAATGCACCCAATGAATCAATAGAACTCGGCATTAAGTATGCAATCTTTCAGCTTTTACAGCACGGTATTGATTCATATAACCATATGTTGGGTTTTATTTCTCCGGCACGTGGCCTGACCAGCTCTTACCATTCAGGAGCAACTTTCTTTGATACAGAGCTTCACAAATGTATATTTTGGATCTGGAATGATCCGCCAGTCGCAAAAACACTTATTGATTACCGATATCACTGCATGGAATCAGCGATTGAATTTGCAAAATCTACAGGATTTTCTGGTGCTCGTTTTCCTGAGGCTTCGAATGATCGTGGAACAGAGAATGGGCCTCATTATGTGCTGTCTTATCCTGATGCTGACATGGTACGAGAATGGAGTGTTGATGAAGTATTGCACATTTCTGCGGATGTCTGCTATGCCTTATACAGGTATTGGTTGGCAACCAATGATGACACTTATATGAATATGCGTGGTTATAAGATAATCGCTGAATGTGCAAGATTTGCAGCATCCGTTTTCACATGGTCTGATGAAAAACAGGCATATGTCATCAACTCAGTGATGGGACCAGATGAATATCATTATCATGTCGATAATAGCTTCTTCACGAACTATCTTCTCAGGTGGTGCATTAAGTTCGCTCTTTCGCTAGTTGATGATAAATTTTTCCCCGGGATTTCTGTAACCGAGGTCAAAAATTGGAAAACAATTAGCGACAACGTATATCTCCCCTGGATGATGATTGATGGTGTCGCTATTCCTGAAGAGTTCGATGGATATTCAACTCTTGAGGAAACGGGGCTGAGGAATGAGAAGAAGCGAGGGCCGCAGTTCATGGATGACAGTGAACGCTCTTCTGCTGCACAGCTGGAAAATTTCACTTCCAGAGTCATAAAGCAGGCTGATATCGTTCTACTTATGTCTATGTTTCCCGATGATTTCTCTGATGAAGTTAAGAAAGTTGCATTCAAATTCTACGAACTTCGTACTGTTCATGAATCATCATTGAGTTATGGTCCTCATGCTGTGCTTGCGGCCGATATTGGTGAGGCAAACGAGTCTGCCGACTTTATATCACGAGCAAGTCGCTATAATCTAGATTTCACTCCTATCTCGGATTACAACAATGGATTGCATTTGTCAGCTTATGCGGGAGCATGGCAAGGGCTTGTTGAAGGTTTGGCCGGACTTCGTGTTGACGGTGAAAGACTTTATTTTTGTCCCCGATTACCATCCCATTGGAATTCCTATCAATTCACCGTCTATTTTCGAGGAAAACGACTGCTGATCAAGATACTTGCAGATGGCATAGCCGACATTTATAGCGGAGATAAGAAATTGATTACTGAATATTGCTCAGACGGGCGCATATCTATTTGCGGAGAAACAGAATGACCTCATTCTCTGAACGTGCATCACCTTATTCCGATGTATTCCGTTCCTCATCCTTCCGTAAGCTTCTGATTGGTCAAGGGTTGTCAATGATAGGTGACGCCGTCTGTCTGGCGGCCCTGCCCATTGCCCTGATCCATGCCAAACTTGGTGCAGGTGTTTTCGGCATTGTCATGGCTGCGGTAGGGATAGGTACGGTGATTGGTGCTCTTGCCGGAGGGGTACTGGCAGACAGAAAATCACCGAAACATGTGCTCATTGCTACAGACACCGCTAGGGGATTGGCGCAAGTTGTTGCAACTGTATTAATCATGTCAAGTGCTCCGTGGTGGGGGTTAGTCCTTGCCTACCTCATCTTCGGCATTGGTATTGGGGTTTCTCGTCCATGTGCCCAGGTTTTGCTAGTGAATCTGCTTCCCAAGCAGGCGTTAGTCGCCGGAAATGGTGCGATGAATTTTATCGACAACTTTGTAGCTGTAGTTTTTCCTGCCACAGTCGGTATTGTGATCATATTGTGGGATCCTGTATGGGGAATACTCATGGATGGGATAACGTTTTTCGCTGCAGCCTTTTTCACTGCGCTGATACCTGATATCGGGGTGCGTGGTTCAGACGATAAATTCTCCTTACGGGAGGTATTGAATGGTATCACAGTTATTACTGGCAATTCTGTTTTGTCACTTGGTTTTACCGCGACGTTGATCCTGAATGTCCTGTGTTTTCCCATCTTTTTGGTCGTTGCACCATATGCAATCAGTGATCGTTTCAGCGACACAATGTGGGGATTTTGTTTGGCTGCATCGGGAGCCGGCGCGTGTATCGGCTCAGTCGTTACAGTACTGACTTCGGGCCATCAGCGTCTAATATTACTTGCTGTGATCTGCGGCCTGTTTCTCTGTAGTGCAATGCTTTTGTTGGGGATGGGCAATTTTGCCTGGATGGCCATTTTGGGGGCAACGTTTATCGGGGTTGTTGAGGCGTCGTGGTTGACGGGTTGGGCAACGGCAATGCAAACCCTTTCACCGGAAAAAGATCTGGGAAAAGTTGTCGCTGTAGATACATTTGTGACCAGTGGCGCACACCCATTCATCTATCTTGGCGCAGGACTCTTTGGTGCCATGGTGGGATATTCTGAAACACTGACAATAACTGCCATCGTCAGTGCTGTGGGAATTACTGTCATCGCACTTGCTGCCATCACTCGAAGAACCTAAAAAAAGGCAACGACAATATGATCAAATGCAACAATATCCAAGAACAGGCACTAGACCTATCTGAACTTATCTTTAAGCAGTGGCGAAATGTTCTGGCAACGGGGGATTTCGTTCTGGGGGAAGAGGTTTCAAAATTTGAAGCATGGATGTCACAGTGTTGTGGAGGAACATATGCCGTATCACTTAACTCCGGTACTGATGCTTTACTGCTCTCATTGCAAGCTTTAGGAGTAGGGCCTGGCGATGAAGTTATAACTTGTGCGAATACGTTTGTAGCAACTGTCGGGGCAATAGTGGCTGTCGGTGCTACTCCTATCCTCGCTGATGTAGGGGATGATGAACTCCTTAACATCGACACAATTGCCTCGCTTCTGACTGAGCGAACTAAGGCCGTTATACCTGTTTATTTGCGTGGAAGACCTGTAGATATTGACCCGATTGTATCGCTATGCCGTGCTAAGGGCGTGTTTGTTATTGAAGACTGTGCTCAGGCCATTGGAACCACTATCAATGGCCACCAAGTCGGTACATTGGCTGATGCGGCGGCTTTTTCAATGCATCCATTGAAAACACTCGGCTGTTTCGGAGATGGTGGAGCTCTTATTACAACTAATCAGAAGATCGCCGAATATGCAAGACTTGCACGCAATCATGGATTGCAGACCCGCAACGAGTCTGTTTTGTTTGGCATCAATTCACGCCTAGATACCTTGCAGGCAGCCGCATTAAATATCAAGGCGCAATACCTGAATCAGTGGCTTCAACGTCGTCAAGAAATAGCGGCCTTTTATAATCAAGAATTATTCAACACCACGACAGGAATGGATCTTGGTGGAGGGAAAACGGGTAACTCCTATTATCACTATGTCGTTAAATCAAAAAATAGGGATAAACTACAACAACATCTTGGCAGAAATGGTATTGAAGCAACTATCCATTATCCGAAGCCTATTCATCAGCAACGCGCATGGCTGAATAGCCAACCTCATATCGTTCTTCCCAATACAGAGCGTTTATCACAAGAAATACTGACTATTCCTTGCCACCACCATCTTTCAGACAGTGATGTTGAGAGGGTTGTTATAGCAATCAAACAGTTCGATTTACTGAAAATTTGATAAAGGCGGGTCAGCGGCATCTATTACTGGCTGTTTTGTTCGTGGCATGGCTGCACGGTGAAAACCTCGGTCAAAGTGACCCATTTCCTGCCGCAGGCGGTGGTCTCCACCTATCACGCACCCGGCGGCAATCCGTGGTCTGAAATGGCGCAAATCAGCCCGTTATCCGGCGGACTGGAAAATGCGGTGACGGGGGCGTTATCCGGCCTGACCACCGGCGGCGGCAACCACACGGTTCAGGTTGCCGGGAAGCGCAGTACTCATCTGCGTTTCAAATACGCCGATGCCATCGGGCATCCCGCGACCACTCTGATTGGCGGACAAATCCCGGGGTATTCCTGTCGCAGTGCGGCCACACCGCTGATGCCCTATTTTCTCAGCACACTGGATACTGTCGCGTGGCGCAGCGGGCTGCCGGAGTCACTTTATCCTGAAGCCCTTATCCCTGGTCTGCGTGAACTGGGCTGCCAGCTGGCGGGCAATATGTGGGGCAATCTCTACCCCCGTTCCGGTTTTGTCACGCAGACCGATGAAGATAAAGCCGCTGCGGTGGTGGCACAGCGGGTGGCGGACATTATCACCCGTACCGGGCAGCCCCATGTTTATCAGCCGCTGACCGGGCAACGCCGTGACGGCTACTGGCCGCCGTCCCCGGTCAGCGAAAATACCGGCACGAAAAACCATCAATGGCAACGGTTGTCGCCACAGTTAAGTCAGTCCTGCGCGGTGTTTCCGGATGGCAGCCACACGGCCGCCAAAGACAGCAATCAGGCCTATGCCCTGTGGCAGCCCTACAGCTGTTGCCAGCGGCGCGGGCAACGTTTTTTCGGCAGTACGGACCTATAAGGAAAAAACAGGATGATAAGAAAACCGGGACTGCTGATGGTGGGCGGGCTGGCACTCGCTACCGCCCAGGTTCATGCCTCGGGACTGTCGGTTTCCTTACCGGCCGTCACTCACAGTGCGCTGGGCTATGGTGCACAGAGCAGCGGGGCGGTCTCCGATACGTTGTTCTACACCCTCGGTGGCGGCCCGGTGATTTCTGAGCCGGCCAGTCGCGCGGGGTCAGCCACGCTGGCCGGGCTGGAGCTGGGCTGGAGTTCGGATTT
>NZ_VCDP01000047.1:0-10137 GCF_033949345.1 Xenorhabdus littoralis | reverse complement strand
TGCGGGTGGTTCTGATTTTAATCGACGGATAATTTTCCCTGAACTATTTTTCCCCTTGCTTCAAGTAAACCTTACGGTTAAGGAGATATCGTGATTGTTGAATTGGAAACTGAAAGATTGTTGCTCCGTTCCTGGAAGGATGAAGATAAAGAGCCTTTTTTTCGCTTAAATAGCAATCCTGAGGTCATGGAGTTTTTCCCCAATACACTGACAAAAGAACAGAATAACGGGCTTGTTGATATCATCATCCAGCGGTTTGAAACACAAGGCGGCTGGGGATTTACCGTTCAGAAAGCGTCATGAAAAAATTAGGCATGATCAAAGATGAAAAAACATTTTTGCATCCAGCGTTGGCAGAAGACCATCCATTCAGTGAGCATGTTCTGTATCGGATTCAGCGTTCACATTACTTGTAAAAATTACGTATGAGATGGATGAATGACATCCAGGTTATTCCGGAGTTCGGGATAACCTGGATGGAAACTATTTTATATCCGTCTTGCTTTCAACTTGCTGTTTTTGCAGAAAATTGGAATCTACCGGGGATATGCCGGGACATTATTATTGTCTGGAGATGACCAGAACGACGCGGCCGACAAATTGGATATCGCTGATTGCACAATCAAAAGTGACGTCATTGTCACTGACCCGAATCTTACTGATTGGGATTTTCACAATCTTCTTGATACTGTTCATACCCTCAATATCCACCAGCCATAAGCCATCCTGAATATTGTCTTCCTGAGTATCCAGCAGATACCATGCAGTACCATCATCAACAACTAGTGGGTTTCTGAGTTCCTTGGAAACCAATTCGCTGTCCAGAATCACAGGGATAGCTTCATTCAGCTTGCCACCTGATAGTTTTACACGAGAAATCGACGGGGCAATGATATCTTCCAGACGCTCCGTTTTGCCAGATTCTCCATCTGGAAATATTTCTCCCTGACCCGTGCTCAGCCACAGCAGTGAAGCACCAGTTTCGAGATTGCACTGGATGATCCAATCTGCGGGAAAGCTATCACGAAGATAGCGGTTTGCCATCGTGCTTTTGGAAACGCCTAAATGGTCACTCAGGGCCTGACGTGATTTAAATCCATACGCGCGGACAAGACGTTCGATAGCTGGTCTTCCCCCGCTATCCGCCCCCATTTTGATCTCAATATTGGTATTTTTCATTGACAGTACAGATTAGAGGTATTAGTATCTCATAAAAGTTCTCTAAATGAGATCTTTGATGAACCCAGATTGGTTAAGCTAAAAACCATTGAGAGATATTGCATCATGAACGTTCATATTTCAATCTTTATACCTGATATCGGATCGATCCGAAGATGATACTGAGGATTGTCGGGAGTAACTCTGGAAAAAAATGTTGAGAGAAAATATGGCGAATACCGAGAAAGAAAAATTTGCCCAGATCGACCTTGGCCAGCGGCTGGAAGGATTGAATCACTTGTCGAAGATTAGGGCCACATACTGGCGGGATGATGGAAAAGAACTAAATCGTTTCTTTTCTGACATGCGAGACAAAAGGGATGGCCATTATGAAGAGAACAAGAGGGTATTATCCGCCATTTTCTATCTGGCGAATATTCCGGGTTCTCGTCACGACAGTGAATTCAACCATTTTACCCAAGAGGAAAAACAAGCGCTGATCAAGGCCATGAATCATATTAAGGTTGTTGTCAGCCAGTTTCCAAAATATCTGGCACTATTTCCTGATGCTATCTCCTGACGCAAATTCATTAGCACAGATTTTTAAACACATTTCTTAATATATTGCTGAATATAT
Source organism: Xenorhabdus littoralis (assembly GCF_033949345.1). NCBI lineage: Bacteria > Pseudomonadati > Pseudomonadota > Gammaproteobacteria > Enterobacterales > Morganellaceae > Xenorhabdus > Xenorhabdus littoralis. Next base: position 8,342 of record NZ_VCDP01000047.1, on the reverse strand, counting down.
CGCTGAATATATCGCTGAATAAATGGCATGGGTACGTCAGGCACTCGCACATCCCTAATATGGTGAAATTGATGAACAATGACTTTACTACTCATGAACAGAATGGCGATTGTTTTAATGACAATAGTTTTAATGACAATAGTTTTATTGCCCAACGAAAACAAGCTGGGATGTTTCAGCCAAACATACCGCACGATGTTTCAATGGCCGAGCGTTTATTGTGGGAAGTCAATGCAGAAGATCATCAATGGCGCCATCAATATATCGGCCAGATGCCCGATTTTCTGGCGAAATATTTCAGCCGTCGCTACGCTGACATTTTTCACCGTTCAGGCCGTCGTGACGCAAACTCCTTCCTGAGAAAAACCGTCGGACAAAATGTCCTGCCGCGATTGCAGCTAGTGAAAAAAAGATATCAATTCAATCATCGTGTTTCTGGTATAGCGCCTTTTCCTTTTATTGAATCGCTGAACAATGTAACGACATATGATCGCAAACAACTCCTGAAACTTGCTCATGAAATTTCCGTTTTTATTTCCGGGAACTATGAGCACTATTCTTTGAGGTATTCTTCTTTGAGATATTCTTCTTTGGAATATTCTCAAAAACACCCATTAGACTCCGCAGACAATGAAAAAGAACTCTTTGCCCGTGTCGCAAGACTGTATCAATTGCTGGCTGAGCTGACTTTACAATGTGGAACGAACCCTCCTTATTGGCAGCGTTTCAACCGTGGACGTAAAACACCGTCTGTTGACCAGCTCTGCTCAGGTATGTTGCGCATGATGTCAGCTCGCTGGTGGTATTTTCGTTTAAAGCGTCTGCGTGAGATCCAATCTGAGCATATGGCAATTGCTGTCGGGCAGGTACAACAAGCAGCTTCTCCCTATGTTTCTCGCCAGGCATTAAGGGAATGGCTGGAGCAAAAACGGCGTAACCGTGAATTTTTCAAACATTTTGATTTGGAAAATGAAGAAGGGGAACGAATTTCCCTGGCAGATGCAGTTATCCACAGTAACGCCAACCCCGCGATTCGACGTTGTGAACTGATGGTCAGAATGCGTGGTTTCGAAGATGTCGCGACTAAAATGAACTGTGTCGGGGAATTTTACACCATTACAGCGCCCGCGAAATATCATGCTGTTCAGCATCAGGGCGGGTTTGTCAAATCTTGGGATGGTGTGACTCCGCGTGATACTCAACGTTATTTATGTGGTGTCTGGGCGAAAGCCCGCGCTGCGATTGCCCGTGCTGGCATTAATCTATTTGGTTTCAGAGTGGTGGAACCACATCATGATGGCACTCCTCATTGGCATATGGTGCTGTTCATGTTGCCTGAGCAAATGCGGCAGGTCAGAGAGATTCTTGAACATTATGCCTGCAAAGAAGATCAGCATGAATTACAGCGAAATGATGCCAAAAAAGCGCGTTTTGATTATAGGACGATCGATCCCAACAAAGGCAGTGCAACGGGCTATATCGCGAAATACATTTCCAAAAATATTGATGGTTATGCACTGGAAGAGGAAAAAGACCATGAAACTGGCGAATCCCTGCGTGATATGGCGAAATCGGTGACTGCATGGGCGAGTCGTTGGCGTATCCGCCAATTTCAACAAATTGGTGGTGCTCCAGTTTCAGTTTGGCGCGAATTACGCCGCCTCAGAGAGATTCGTTTAGCCGATAACAAAATTGATGCTGTTTTACGGGCGGCCGATGAGGGCAACTGGGCCGCATATACTCAAGCGCAGGGAGGGCCGTGGGTTGCCCGTCGTAATTTGGTTATTCGCTTATCTTACAAACATATCCCATTTGGCAGTCCTTATGGAGAAGACGTTCATTCCATACAAGGAGTGACATCGCCGTTTCTCTCTTGTGTGGAATTTATCTGCACACGTTTTCACCAGTGGTCTATTGTTCCGAAATCAGATACTACTTCTGCTTCTTCATCGAAACAGATTGTTTATAAAAAAAACAAAAAATGCTCATCTTGGAGTTCTGTCAATAACTGTACGGATGGACAGGGAAGCCGAACAAAAAGGAGTGTGATGTCATTAGTAAATATTTCTACGAAAGCAATAAGTGATAGTTATTAACTATCAAATTTTATCCTTATAAAAGGAAAAAACTACTTTAATTTTAGTTTCATTATGTGTACTGTGTATTTATACAGTCTATTATATGGGGGCAGGTATATCAGTGGAATCTCTTATGGAATCATTGGTAGCACAACGTATCAATTTCATTGCTAGAATGGCAACAAGTTGTGAATGCAATCATGAGGAAGACAAAGAGCTGGCTCTGGTTTGGATAGCAGAATTATCTTCACATTATGAGAAAAGGTTTAATAGTTACCGGAATGAACTTGAGAACACCCAGTCAGAGAACGAGATGACTGGCAACAGAATGTTAAGGAATTTGGATTCAACAGAAGAATAAATTTGGCGGGAGAAAAGATGCGAGTGGAAATACTTTTCGATAAACGAGCTAATGTTTCTGAATCAGTCATGTCTTCACTGGAAAGTGAACTAAAAAAAAGAATACTACCACACTATCCTGATACGCATTTTAGAATTGGAGTCAGTAGCAGTACGTCCGTAAGAGTGACCGGAACCAAAGAAAGCAGCGAACACGACCACATGATGGAACTTATTCAAAACGTCTGGGAGGATGATAGTTGGCTGTCGGATTAAATTCCACAGAGTACCGATATCCTCCAACGGATGGCACGTTATTATAAACAGACAAACAGCACAAAGGCAGGAAACGATTTCCTGCCTTTGTGCTACTGTTCTTTGTATTATTTTCCTCACAACCTCATCCCATTGAGGCATTTGCCTGATTATTCGATCATAACTCTTCGATTTACTGACTATTTTCTGTAAGGGAAAGGAGAGTGTATGCAAGTTATCGCACAACAAAATGAAACGGTTGATGCCATATGCTGGCGTCATTATGGCCGTACGCTGGGCATGACTGAACGTGTATTGCAGGCAAACCCGGGATTGGCTGATTTTGGCGCGGTATTGCCTCATGGAACGAAAGTTGAAATGCCGGAATTTATGCCAGCGGCCAGCAAACCCATTATCCAGCTATGGGATTAAGGGGCAAGCATGGATAAATACAGTCACGCTACTTATGCTTGCGCCAGTACTACTGCCATTTTTTCCGGCCTTTCTTTATATGAGTGGAGTTTTGTCCTTGGGGCATTTGCCAGCATTTCTCTCGGCATTCTGACCTATCGGCTTAATCGTCGGGAACAGATGAAACGGACTCTGATTTTGAAAAATATTCTGGAAAATCTGGAGCTGGAACCCACATCTAAATCAGCCAAAATCGTCAGTGAGCTGATCAAACAATCTCCAAAAGATTTATGATCTTGAAGTGTTTGGGCTTGTTGAGGATTGGAACGATGAAAAAAACGTCTTTAATTGTCAGCTTGATGATTGGCGGTACTTTTGGTTGGTGGGGACATCGTTCCTTGTTTCTCAGTGAAGTGACAGATTTGAAACAACAACATGTTGCACACCTTATTGCCATCAACCAAAAAGCGCGTTCAGAAACGCTGGTTGCCATCCAACAAATGAAAGATGCACAAAATCGGGCTGCACAATTGGATGAATACTATTCAGGGAAATTAGCTCATGTCACCGAAGAAAATGCGGTTTTACGTACTGACATTGCTACTGGTCATCGGCGGGTGCAAATCGCCGCCGCCAATCTTGCTACCTGTCAGCTCACCCAAAACCGAAATACCAGCACCCGCAGCGTGGGCGATGGAGCCCAAATCGAACTCACTGCAGAAGCTGGACGCGCTGTTTACGATATCCGAACCGGAATTATCCGCGATCAAACCAAATTAGATTATCTGCAACAGTATGTACGTGATGTTGTCCGGCAATGTAAACCGGAATAATCGTATCCTGTTCTGAAAAGCCTTTTTTCACTGCGAAAGAAGGCTTTTTATTTAATTGATTTTAAACAATTTTATTGCCTGTTTTGTATGTTGTTTCCCACAAATCCGGTTTAATGTCCGGCCCGCTCTTTCATGGCATTCTTACGTCATGAACACACAACTCACTGAACTGATGCGCTTATTGCGCAACCTGATCCGAACAGGCGTCATTACCCAAGTGGACACCACAAAGGGAATGTGCCGGGTCGCGACAGGCAATCTTGAAACCAACTGGCTGCACTGGTTGACATCCCGAGCGGGAAACTCCCGCACATGGTGGGCACCCAGTGTCGGTGAGCAGGTTTTATTACTGTCCATAGGCGGAGAATTGACCACCGCTTTTGTATTGCCTGCGATTTTTTCAGATGAGTTTCCGGCGCCATCAACATCATCCGAAGCGACGCATATTACGTTCCCGGATGGTGCAGTGATGGAGTATGAACCGCAATCCGGCGCATTGACTGTGACTGGCATTAAAACTGCGACAGTGACTGCATCAGATTCCGTCCATATTACCGCACCGGAAATCACCTGTGTCGCCAGCACCCGAATCACGCTGGATACACCGGAAGTCATCTGTACGCAGCTGATGAGCACAGGCAATCTGATCGTGCGTAACGGCGGCAAAATGACAGGCAATATTGAACACACCGGAGGCACATTCAGTTCCAACGGCGTGATCGTGGATTCCCATAAACACACCGGCATCAGGTCAGGCGGTGACACATCAGGAGGCCCCGTATGATGTATCTGGGAATGAACCGGCAAACAGGCCGGGAGTTGACAGATCTGGCACACGTCCGGCAATCCGTCAGCGATATTTTATTAACTCCCGTGGGCAGCCGTATCGCGCGTCGTACCTACGGCTCTTTATTACCTGAACTGATCGACTGGCCACAGAACTCAGCGCTCCGGCTTCAGGTCATGGCGGCCAGTTATACCGCAATCAGCCGCTGGGAACCCCGTGTGACGCTAACGTCTATCACGATGGAAACCGGACAGGACGGCAAAATGGTGGTGGATATTACGGGTACTTATCATCAATCCGCCAAGGAATTTTCACTTTCTATTCCGGTGAGCCATTCCCGGTGAGGCTATTCCTGAGAGGTAAAGCATGCCAACAATCGATTTAAGCCAGTTGCCACCACCGGATGTGGTTGTGCCACTGGATTACGAACAACTGCTGGAAGAGCGTAAAAAAGGATTGATATCGCTCTATCCGGAAGATCAGCAAGAGGCCATTGCTCGCACCTTGCAACTGGAGTCCGAACCTCTGGTTAAGTTGCTGGAAGAGAACGTCTATCGTGAACTGCTATTGCGTCAACGGGTTAACGAAGCGGCGCGAGCCGTGATGGTTGCTTATTCAACAGGCAGCGATTTAGATCAACTGGGTGCAAACAACAACGTATCCCGCATGATCTTGCGCCCTGCGGATAACTCCACTGTGCCCCCGACACCGGCGGTAATGGAATCTGACAATGACTACCGGGTGCGCATTCCACAGGCCTTCGAAGGTTTGAGCGTTGCGGGTCCGGTTGGCGCGTATGAATACCATGCCCGCAGTGCAGATGGACGTGTCGCGGATGCTTCGGCAATCAGCCCGTCGCCGGCTAACGTCACTGTGACGATTATGTCCCGCGAAGACAAGGGCGTCGCTTCCAAAGACCTGCTGGAGAAAGTCGAAAAAGCGCTGAACGACGAAAACGTGCGTCCAGTGGCCGATCGCCTGAAAGTCCAGTCGGCGAACATCGTGGAATATGAAATTGATGCGGTGTTGTACATCTTCCCGACACCGGAATCAGAACCTATCCGCAAAGCGGCGGAGCAGAAGCTGAAGTACTACGTAGAAGCACAGCACCGTTTGGGACGTGACATCCGTTTGTCCGCGATTTATGCCGCATTGCATGTAGAAGGCATACAACGCGTAGAACTGAAAGCGCCGTTAAAAGATGTCGTTCTGGATAAAACTCAGGCGTCTTACTGCACCAAAACCGTCCTGACGATGGGAGGCTCGGATGAATGATCGCCTTCTGCCGATGGGCTCGACCCAGCTAGAACTTGCGGCGGCCAAAGCCTGCGCTGAATTGCAGAATATCAAAGTCCCGCTTCGCGAGTTGTGGGATCCGGATACTTGTCCTGCATCACTGTTGCCCTATCTGGCATGGGCCTGGTCGGTGGATCGCTGGGACGAGAATTGGCCTGAGAGCACCAAAAGGGAAGTGATCAAAAACTCGCTGTTCCTGCATAAACATAAAGGAACGATTGGTGCGATTCGTCGGGTAGTTGAACCGTTGGGTTATCTCATCCGCGTCAAAGAGTGGTGGCAGACCAACGATGCTCCCGGCACTTTCCGGCTGGATATTGGTGTACTGGACAACGGTATCACCAATGAGATGTTCGAAGAACTGGAAAAACTGATTTCTGATGCCAAGCCAGTGAGCCGACATCTGATTGGGTTGGATATCAACTTAGATACACGTGGTGAATATCACTACTCGGCAGCGACTTACAGCGGTGACGAGCTGACAGTTTACCCTTATTTCCCAGAGCAAGTAACGGTATCCGGCTCAGAAATCGTGGGCGTAGGCATACATATTATTGATGACATGAGGATTAGACCATGAGTACCAAATTCTTTGCGCTGCTGACGCAGCTAGGCGCAGACAAGTTGGCAAATGCTGCGGCATTGGGTACTAAAATTGAAATTACCCATATGGCCGTTGGTGATGGTGGTGGCAGCCTGCCGACCCCGGATACCAAGCAAGCCAAACTGATTAATGAAAAACGTCGTGCAGCGATTAACACGCTGAGCATCGATCCCAAAAACACCAACCAGATCATCGCTGAACAGGTTATCCCTGAAAACGAAGGCGGCTGGTGGATCCGTGAGATCGGCCTGTTCGACAAAGACGGCATCCTGATTGCCGTGGGTAACTGTGCAGAAACTTACAAACCGCAATTGCAGGAAGGCTCTGGTCGTACCCAGACCATCCGCATGATTCTGATTGTCAGCAGCGCTGATTCGGTGACATTGAAAGTTGACCCTTCAGTGATTCTGGCGACGCGTGAATATGTGGATGACTCTGTCCAGAAACACGCGAACAGCCGAAACCATCCTGACGCGACGCTGAAAGAAAAAGGATTTGTGATCCTAAGCAGCGCAGTGGACAGCAATAGCGAAACTCATGCGGCAACACCGAAAGCGGTGAAAACGGCTTATGATTTTGCTGGTGCGGCGAATAATAATGCGAATGGACGTTTGGAAAAAAGCAAGAACGGAGCGGATATTCCAAACAAAGACGAGTTTGTGAAAAACCTCGGTATTACGGGAACTGAGTTGCCAGTTGGCGTACCCGTCCCGTGGCCGTTGGAAACCCCTCCGGCTGGGTGGCTGAAATGTAACGGCTCGACATTCGGTGCTACGCAATATCCCGAACTGGCGCGGGTATACCCAGCATTAAGATTGCCTGACCTGCGCGGGGAATTTCTGCGGGGATGGGATGATGGTCGTGGAGAGGATAGAGGTCGTCCATTACTAAGTAGCCAAGCATCAACAATTTTGAGCGAGCATGCCGGGAATTTAGCTCTTGGATCTGGTCATGCGATATTCAACTATGACAGTGTGGTATTACGCCAACCGGGGTTCTCACGATTCAATTTGCCAAGCCCCGTCGTAGGTGACGGTGTCAATTATCTGTCAATCCGACCCCGTAACATTGCGTTTAACTACATCGTAAGGGCAGCATAATGACTAAAGCAAAATTAGACAAACACCTGATCGCCACAGCGGCCGGTGATATCACGGTATTTAACTATAACGGTGATACGAGAGAATATTTTTCTTCATCGGTTGAGTTCTTGGCTGTAGGTGTCGGCATTCCAGCGCACTCTTGTGTTGATGTGCCGGGTGAAAGTAAAGAGGGTTATGCTATTTGCCGCTCGCAAGATTTGTTAGGCTGGGAATATGTTGCTGATCACCGTGGTAAAACGATTTATAGCATTGAAACGGGAGAAGCGCGGGTGATTACAGTTCCCGGTGATTATCCGCCAGACACAACAACAAATGCCCCTGTTACACTATTCGATAAATGGGATGGTAAACAGTGGGTGACAGATAACTTGGCACTAAAAACAGATTATATCAGGCGAGCTGAACAACAAAAATTATCACTGCAACGACAGGCCGATTTCGCTATTGCCCCGCTGCAATACGCCGTTGATCTCGAAATGGCAACGGACGGAGAACGGGCAGTATTGACAGCGTGGAAAAAATACTGTGTGCTATTGAACCGTGTAGACTGTTCAATAGCACCAGACATTGACTGGCCTAAAGTGCCAGAGTGATTATCAGGGGCGCTGGCCCCTGATTTCTATTTTATGGCTTTAG
>NZ_VCDP01000046.1:0-2646 GCF_033949345.1 Xenorhabdus littoralis | reverse complement strand
ATGCTTTGGAGGATTTTGTATTCAGACTTCTTCATCAATAGGTAGTCGGTACAGCCCATTATTCTCTCTGATACCCAGATCCATGAGCATCATTCCGAACTCATGCAGAAAAGCATTCATATAACGCTTGCCGCGCTTGCTTAGTTCTGGCGCAACACCACCAATAAAGACAACACGCTCACTGGGCTTTTTCTCATACGGCACAAGTAATTTGCCGTAAAACAGTGTCCGACTGTTGGGGCTGAGTCTTTCGCTTAATCGGCCATCCAGCAGACCAGCACTAAAATGTTGGTTGACCTGTATGTCGCCAAACAGGTGGCGATAAACGAGACTCTGGTTTACTTTCATCAGGTAGTAGCAATATGCTTCGGCAACACGCCAGCAGAAAAACTCATGAGTGGGCGTATTCATTACTTCATCTCCAATACGGTTAACATTAACTATTTGATTTTGTTCCAAAGTGCTTTTTCGCACCTTGCTTAATATCTAACCGCTGAATAGCTGAACTCCCTTTCCACAGGGAAGATCAACATGCCTTGCTCACCTGGCTTGCCGAATGACTGCACACAGCGAGATTCGAAGTCTTTGTAGTCCACACAGCCATTAGCCAATATCGTTACCGCTTTCAATTGTTCTTCAACCAACTTCTGTGCTTCTGGTTTGAGGTACTGGTGAATTTTGTCCCCGCTACCTTTAGCCGCTTCTTTGGCCTCCGCGTAAACTGAGTCAGGTAATACAACCTGATACACCCACTTGGAAGTAATTGCGCCAAACAGAGACGGAGTACCCCCAATATGTCCGTTATAGGGCAGGCCAGACATTCGGCTTAGTGCCTGATAAAAAGGTTGCTGGAAGAGCTTTTCCCATGAAGCAGGTTTATCCAGAAGAAAGATGGCATTGATGCGATGGTCATCAAAAACAGGTTGAGTACCTCGAATCAAAACATCGATCTGCTCATCACACCAGATTTCAAAATCAACGGATAACCAGCGGGCAAAGCGAACTGCAAGCTTCGGGTGTAACCAAGTTCCTCCCTGCGGGCCTGTTTTCGTACTCACTAACCCCGTTTTCTTAACGAACTTAAGAACTTTTGCCCGCGAAGCTGCTGATGACGTATCTAACTGTTTGATTTTGCTTATTTCCGTCAGAGAACCGGAATTACCAAATAGCTTATGGCTAAGGGCCGAAAGGTACTCAAGGGTGTCTATTTGACGTAACCAATCATTGGGTTCTTTCCCAAACTTGCCTGCTACATCTGTGGCATTAATCCATCCCTCATCGTTAAAGCGAATAGGATGACCGTCATACTCAAATGGAATGATATTACTCATAGGGTACTTTCCTTATAGAAAATCGAACCTGCTCACGTAGAAAGCCGCCCGCAGAAATACCCATTAACGGATTTCTCAGGCTCGACTTTCTGTAAGGTTCTGCGTTTTTTTATTGATGTGCGCTGTGAGTGCGCGGTGAAATGCAGATATAAAAAAACCACCACGTCCGAAGAGGTGATGGCAGGGGTTATTGCTGTAATAGGCTGGTTTTAAATTTGGCTAACTGCTTCTTTAAATTTTTCTTTTGCTATTTCTACGGATTTTTCTTTAATCTCCCCTAGGGATAAATTGTCGCTATATCGCAACTCAACCCAAGCTGTAAAAAAGTTTCTACTAATTTCATCCGTAAAAATATTAACTTCCACCTCTATTGTTTCTTCTACTACATAATATCTAATATTTTTAATATCAAATTTCACGAGATTTCCTTAATTTGCATTTCTTTTTAGGGTATAAACTCATGTGATTACACCACATCAGGAAATCCATTCTAATTTTTGCTATGACTCGAATACAGTTCTCATAATTGTTTCCAACCTCAAACAAGACTCACCGACACTCCGTCCTAATATACCCCACCACCCCAGAATCATTTGCTCTGAGGTGGCAGAGTGTTATTTGTTCTCATGATATTGGCCCGTTCCTCTATCTCTCCTGTAATTGCCTCTAACTGCAACGCCAGACAGTACATCCTGAAGAGTGACGGTGAGAATGATGACTGATTAGCTTGTGCCCGATACTCAGTCGGTATTATGGGTGTTTGATATGTAATCATTTCTCTCTCCCACATTCAATCTTCACATAATCCCTCAGTCCAACATACTGGGCTTCGAGGGTTTCCAGTTCTCCGAGGAGACGTACATAATCTTGCTCAGCGTCTTTCTCCAGTCGGGCGGGTCTTGAACCATCCATGCCGGAGGGGGCAGCGGTTTCAGACACTGGACATTGGGCTTTGACATACACGCGCTTAACGGCACTGGCGAGGTACTGAGTGTGAGCCTTGTCCAGTTCTGCAAGGTGCTGGATGTGATGTGGCTGTATTTGATACTTGTTCATTTTCTCACCTTAAACACTCAGTCTTCACATAATCCTGCAAATATCTCAGTTTTGCCCGGTCGTTGATAATGCCTTCTCGGATATCGAGAACAGTTGATCCAGTTTCTCCAGTGAGTTCGACGGTGGTTCCATCGCCCATGCTGCCGGAGGAAGGGGTTTCAGATACGGGACAGGTTCCCTTGATGCGCAGCTTGCGACGACCAGCGGCAACATCAGCCCGAAGAGTATCGATTTCAGTCTTGGCATTGGCGAGTTCCTG
>NZ_VCDP01000045.1:0-94469 GCF_033949345.1 Xenorhabdus littoralis | reverse complement strand
AAGTCCCCCCCTTCGCACCATAAAAAAGAGAGTTAAACAACGCATTTCGGCGAGTAGCGCAGCTTGGTAGCGCAACTGGTTTGGGACCAGTGGGTCGGAGGTTCGAATCCTCTCTCGCCGACCAAATTCTGAGAAAGCCCCGCAATAGCGGGGCTTTTTCTTTTTGCTTTTCCTTTAGTTTCCCTTTTATTTTTCCTTATTCCCTTTATTCCTTTTATTTCCTTTATACCTTCCTTAACATGAAATACTAAACTTCATGGCTTTTATTCATGTTTTAATAACTTGTTTTAAAAGCTATTTTTATGTTTGTGTTGTATTTCAACGACAAACCATGCTATCAAATGTCTCAAATTGGAGACGTATAACTCATTGATTATTATTGTCTATATCTAAACGGCTTAAAGGGCGTCTCAAAAGGGAGACGGTATTTTTGAGGCGTTAAGCTGAAAGGTTTGATATCACTTATAGAAATTCAGTCGGGGCTAGGGTAAGAGAAATTTATCTTGATTGACAAAAGTTGGCATGAAACATGCTTTATCTAAATCTGTAGATACTCATCCCACTCCTTATGACAGTATTATCTTCATAAACCTCGGGATGATGTAGAGCTGATTGTCAGTGCCTATGGTCCACGTTATAGATGAGTAAGCATTATTGTCTTTTCATCACAAACCGGACACAACGTTGAGTGAGGCACTATCCGTCTGTAGACCTGATTGTATTTATACACCTGTCTTTTTTGATAGGTGTTTTTTTTTGCCCGCGATCTCTACCCCCTATCCTAATCACATAGCTAACTATTTGCTGATCATTTGCTAACTATGTGATTGAAGATTCGTTTTCTTGCCACCTCCCTGTAGCTTGAAATGGGGGTTGAAGCAGAGCGATTTTATGCTTCGATGTCGCTCTCGCGTTTCAAGGTCAGCATAAAGCCTTGGCTGCGGGCTTGGGCTGCTTCTTCGCGTTTCTGCAATCTGTCGAGTGCGTCGGCAAGCCATGCGTAATCGTGGGCATCCGGACGCTGTGCAAGAGCGGCCTTAAATGCGGTTTCAGCATTTACCCATTCTCCGTGACGCAAGGCAACCTGCCCCATGGTACTGTTGAGTAACGGTGTTGCACCATGCTGCTTTAACAGATGAGCAAGCACTTTTTGTACGCCCTCAGCATCATTGGCTTTAAGATGTGGGATTAGGAGCAGAAGACGTTCATCATATTGCTGCTTTAATCCATTAAGAATGATTTGCTGGGCCATATCGTGATCATTGCACTCAATCAAATGCTCGGCCATGGCGACTTGTAGAGCAATATCATGGCGAATTTTTCGGTTTTGATCTTTCCACCATACTTTCAGGCCAGCGCTGCCTTTTTCTGCCATGACTTGATTCATTAACCCGATATAGGCTTGCTGACGCACTTTAAGGATTTCTTCCTCATTGCGCAGGTCAACTTTCATCATTGAAGGCAAAATATCAATCAGCGATTGATAAGCGCCTGAAAGAGAATAAGCCTGTTCAGCCAGTCGTAATACTTCAGGATGGCGAGGGGCGCGATTCAGCAGATTATCCACACCATGCCGTGCGGCATGAATTTCGCCTTGCGCCAATTGGATACGTACACGGGTAATATCGACAGGGAGTTGATCTTTATCTGCAACTTCTGCGGCACGTTCAATATATTGATTGGTACGGAAATAATCCCCGCGCTGTTGGGCGGCTTCAGCTGCCAGCAAATAGTTCACGACAGGATGTTCCGCATGATCAATGTTGCGGGTCATTAGGTGTTCAACCTGCTTGAAATCTCCTTCGGCGAGTTTAAGCAGAGCCTGTTTGGTTTGCGAACGAGCCCGACTGCGTTTGTATCCGCCAAATACCCAGCTATGGGTAAATGTGCTGGTGCGTTTTAACCGACGATAGCACCAACCGATGAAAATCAGCAGGAATTGCAGCAAGAGGAACATAATCACCAGAGCTGTAATGCTGGTAGTGATATTTTGACTGTCCGTTTGGATCAAAACATACCCTTGATGACCTGATAGCACAGGGCCAAGTACGATACCGGCAATAAGGATAATGAACAGTAATAATACTTTTAGCATGCTCAGCTCTCCTCAATGGATGTTTTTTCCTCAGTTTTTGGCTGAGAATTAGGTTGAGGTTTTGTCTGAGATGGTACGGAATTCGGTAAACTGTAGATACGCTTGCGCACCAGATCGGCCAGTATCGATTGGCTTCTCAAATGTTCAGGAACATCAGCAGAAAGCGGTTTCTGCTCCAGTGAATCAACATCATTTAAAAAACTGATTGTATCAGGAGCAGAAGTAGCAAAATAAGTTCTGACCCACTCACCAACAGATCCCAATGCTTTCTTGTAAATTTCTGCTTGATGGCGGGGAACTGCCTGTGCTGCAATCAGCAGCTTAGAACGGATGTTTTCTCGCAGATAAATATCTTGGTTAGGCGCCAACAATGCTTCTTTGTTGTTATCACGAGGAGCAATGGTAATGAAATTATCCATAAAACTGCTCAGGCTGTTGCGCAGATTTTTACTCCAATCCGAGAGTGATGCCGTGATTTCACGATTGTTCTTCTCCATTGGCGCGCCCTGTTCAACTTTATCTTCCAGACGTAAGTTATCGACTTGGTTTGAAAGCTGATTCAGGGTCAGAATAATACCTTCTAAATCAATCTGTTTTATTTTGGTCAGCGAATCTATATCTGCCATGATAGCTTCGCGTGCAAAGAACAGGCTGGGATCATCCATCTCAGCAAGGTTTTGGTCAGCGTCTTTCAGCAAAGCGATGGCGGTGGTGATATCTTGCTCACTCCATATTTTACGGCCAGCCATCTTAACAAGAGAATTGGCCTGCGCCAGTCGCCAGTTTTCGATATTCGTATTGGAAAGTACTGCAACACGAGAGTGCAGTTCCTCAATACGGTTATCTAACCGCTGGTTTTGTGAGTTAGCTTGTTGTAAGGCGGTGTTTAGTTCTTCGAACTTAGCGTCAAAATTCTGTTTATCGGCAGACTGCTGTTGTGTCAGCGAGGCAATCTGTTGTTGAAGGGCGGTGTTTTCGGTGTTTAATGCCGCATTCTGCTGCTTATGATGATAATAAATGTAAAGACCACCAACACCTACCGCCAGAGAAATGGCGATTGAGAGAGTCGTACCTACCCATCCATAGCGTTTGGATTTATGGGGAGCAGTTTCAGGCTGCTGAGGGTGTTTTGTCTCAACCGCTTCGGTGGATTGCTTTTGTTCCGTCATAATGGACATCCCATATTGGTTTATTCCAGCGCCTGCATTAAGGCGTCATTATCTGCACTCTTGGCTACTTTTATTACTTGCCAACCTAATTCATGGGCTATATTGGCAAGGCGTTCGCTGACCACAATCAGGCCGCAACCCAATAACCACGCTTTTCCATCGCTGTCAGTTACTAAGTTATATAACAGTTGTAGCATTTCGCCACTTGTTACAACGATGGTTTTTATACCACATTGCCGCCAGTGACGACTGAAATCGGCGGCAGGGTATTTAACTGGTCGTCGTGAATAACACTCACAGTAATCCACTTTTCCTCCCCGCATCCGTAACGTTGAGGCAATAACTTCACGACCACCATTGCCCCGGAGCAATAAAATCTTTTTATTGTCCATCTGCTGTAAAGCCGGGAGTTGCAGTAGATCTTCACTGGTTTCACCTTCTTCTGACCAAATGATCTCCTGACCCGTTTGTTGGTGAAAGTGCAGAGAAGTTGATTTACCGATACCATAATAAGACAGCTTATCAGGCCATGACTGACCCTCTTGGCTAAGCTGCTCATTAGCATAATGAACGGCGTTTTTTGATAACAGGAAAACCAGATCTCCCGCAGACAGCCATTGCAGTTTTTGTGACAGCAATGGCAAATCGCACCCCGGATAAATTTCGATGAGTGGTGCGCTGAAGGCTGTTTTTCCCACCGCCAGCAGTCGCTTGACCAACTCCTCTCCTGCGGGGGCAGGGCGGGTGATCAAAATGCTCATTCAGGTAGATTCCTCTGGTATACGCTGGCCAGAATCTGGCGTGCGCCTTTTTCCAATAATTCTTCTGCCAATGCCACACCTGCCTGATGAGCTTCTTCTGGTGCGATGACTCTTTCACCACGCACAATCACTGTGCCATCAGGAGCACCAACCAATGCGCGCAACCAGATATTATCTCCCTGCCAGATAGCATAACTGCCAATTGGAACCTGACAGCCTCCTTCCAGACGTGTATTCATGGCTCGTTCAGCAAGAACGCAGATCTCTGTTCTGGCGTGGTTCAAAGGAGCCAACAACTCACGAGTTTGCTGATCATCAAGACGACACTCAATGCCGACAGCCCCCTGACCGACGGCGGGCAGCAATAATTCTGGTGCCAATGGCATACGAATGCGATCTTCCAGACCTAACCTTTTCAGTCCGGCTGTTGCAAGGATAATTGCATCATAATCGCCGTTATCAAGCTTGTTCAGGCGGGTGCCGACATTGCCACGCAAGTCGCGAACCACAAGGTCTGGACGCAGCTGACGTATCTGGCACTGACGGCGTAAACTGGATGTACCGACAACGCTGCCAACGGGCAGGTTATCAAGTGAGGTGTATTTTACTGAAACAAACGCATCTCGTGGATCACCCCGTTCGCAGATTGTGGACAATCCCAGACCTTCGGGAAATTCGACAGGGACATCTTTCATGGAATGGACGGCGATATCAGCCCGCTTTTCAAGCAACGCTAATTCCAGTTCTTTTACAAACAACCCCTTGCCCCCCACCTTTGCCAGGGGCGTATCGAGGATAATATCCCCGCGAGTGACCATTGGAACCAGCTCTACTTTCAGTTCAGGATGAAAGGACTCCAATTGCTTTTGGACATAATGTGCTTGCCACATAGCCAACGGGCTTTGGCGGGTAGCGATACGAATGGTTTTCATTGTCATGGATATTCTATTGAGCACAGTGGCCTTTTAGCCACAAATTAGCCAGCAAATAGTGAGAAAATAGTGCCAGTTTTAACATTTCAATGATTTTTTTTCCAGCGACTAAGTTTAAGTGAGTTGCCCTTCCTGAGATTTGTTCGTTTTCCGTCGTGCTGTAACTTGAAATCGATGGGGTAAAATTGATGGATTATGAAGGTTAAAAAAATAAAAATAATTTTAAATCTTAAAATAATATTTTATTAAAATAGATAAAATAAACAAACAGATTGATTTAAAAGCAGAATAATAATTGGAATTTTAATTTGAGAGTAAAAATAGAAGGATAATATTTAACAATTAAAAAATATCATGAGATGAATTATTTATAGAGTCCCAGTGATTGACAATACTTGACAGCCCCTAAATATCTAACAACCTCAGATGAAACATGATCAACTATAATACTCCCCTAAAAAACATATTATTGTGTCTATTTCGTGATTAACTTAATATTTTACAACAAGTTAATTGCAATTCTTCTATTGCGGAAGAAGTGAAAAGATGGTATTGCGGACTTTACGCTTTGACCACAAGGTGTTAAATTGATCACGTTTCCGGCAATAGTTTTGTAAAAATAATACAGGTATCTATTTGTAATATCATTGCTATCGGAAACAGGGGGACTACTCTAGGCACTGGACTGATATCAGGCGAAACTCTTGTATCTCTATATTGAAACGCTGAAGCAGCGACTGGATGCAATTAATCAACTTAGGCTGGATCGCGCCACTAACTCAATGAGTGCCGCTTTTAAGCAAGTTTATAGTTTAATTCCAGTATTATTACATTATCACCACCCAATGATGCCAGGTTATATCAAAGGAGACGTTCCTCATGGCGTCTGTTTTTTTACCTCTGATGAAACTCAGCAATTTTGGATTAATGATCTGGAAAACCAGTCCGTTGGTATTTTGCCACAGGCGCCTAATGGTGAATTGCCGATTACGGGAATTTATTCAATGGGCAGTACTTCTTCCATCGGGCAAAGTTGTTCTTCTGATATTGATATCTGGGTTTGTCATCAATCTTGGCTGGATAATGTTGAGAAGGCGTTACTAGAGCAAAAATGTACCTTAATAGAACAGTGGGCCGCCTCACTGGGGATTGAAGCCACCTTTTTCCTGATCGATGAAAACCGTTTTCGGCATAATGCCTGTGGCAGTTTGAATGGAGAAGACTGCGGTTCAACTCAACATATTCTTCTACTTGATGAATTTTATCGTACAGCCGTTTGTATGGCGGGTAAACGTTTACTCTGGGCGATGGTTCCTGTGGAAGAAGAGGCTCACTATGACGAATATGTCCTCTCTCTCTATGCTCAGGGAGTTCTGACACCAAATGAATGGCTGGATCTGGGCGGCTTGGGTGAACTGTCAGCGGAAGAATATTTCGGGGCGAGTCTTTGGCAATTATACAAGAGTGTGGATTCCCCTTATAAGGCAGTCTTGAAAAGCTTATTGTTGGAAGCTTATTCATGGGAATACCCCAATGGAAAACTTCTGGCGATGGAAATGAAACAACATCTTCATGATGGTGAGATTGTTTCCTTTGGCCTTGATGCTTATAGCATGATGCTGGAGCGGGTGACCCGTTATCTGACAGCCACTAACGATCTTACGCGCCTTGATCTGGCGCGTCGTTGTTTTTACCTGAAAGTCTGCGAAAAATTGCTGGAAAGCCAGGATGATAAAGGCTGTACCGGATGGCGTCGTCAGGCCATGTCCCAATTGGTCTGTGAATGGGGTTGGGAAGACAATAAACTGGCCATGCTGAATAATCGCAATTCTTGGAAAATTGAGCGGGTACGTGATGCCCACAATGAACTGCTCGATACCATGATGCAAAGTTACCGCAATCTGATCCGCTTTGCCCGTCGTAACAACCTGAGTGTGAGTGCCAGTCCGCAAGATATTGGTGTATTGACCCGTAAATTGTATGCGGCTTTTGAAGCATTACCCGGTAAAATTACGTTGGTAAATCCTCAGATATCACCGGATCTGTCAGAACAAAATCTGACTTTCATTTATGTGCCTCCGGGGCGTGTAAATCGCAGTGGCTGGTATCTTTACAATCATGCGCCAACGATAGAGTCTATCATCGGGCATCAACCACTGGAATTTAACCGTTATCTGAATAAATTAGTTTCCTGGACATATTTCAATGGCTTGTTGACCAAAGAAACCCGGATTCACATTCGTCACGGGGAATCGCAGTGTGACAGAGATAAACTTTGTGATTTGGTAGACGATATTGCAACACATTTCCCGATCCGTTTACCTGCGCCTGCACCAAAAGCGTTATATAGTCCTTGTGAAATCCGCCACTTGGCGATTATTGTTAATTTGGAAAAAGATCCGACTACCGCATTTTCCGAACAAGTTGTTCATTTTGATCTGAGAAATCTGAACGTTTTCAGCTTTGGTGAATTACAGCAATGTCTGGTTGGGAGCATCGATTTACTTTACCGCAACTCATGGAATGAAGTGAGAACCCTGCATTTCAATGGTGAGCAATCTGTACTGGAAGCACTGAAGACCATATTGGGTAAAATGCACCGGGATGCTGCGCCTCCGTCTGGTGTTGAAGTCTTCTGTTATAGCAAACATATGCGTGGGCTTATCCGTACCCGTATCCAGCAACTGATTTCAGAATGTATAGAATTGCGTCTTTCCAGTAATCGTCAAGATTCCAATCGCTTTAAGGCACTGCGTATTTCAGGCCAAACCTGGGGATTATTCTTCGAGCGGTTAAACGTTTCGGTACAAAAATTAGAAAATGCCGTGGAATTCTATGGCGCGATTTCCAATACTAAGCTGCATGGCTTGCCAGTTAAAATTGATACCAAAGAAAAACATCTGCCGTCGGTAATAGATGGATTTGCCTGTGAGGGAATTATCCAGTTTTTTTTCGAAAACATTGAAAAGGAACAAGGATTTAATATCTATATTCTTGATGAATCTAACCGGGTAGAAATTTATTCCCATTGTGAAGGAAGTAAAGAAGAATTGGTCCGGGATGTCAGTCGTTTTTATTCTTCATCGCACGATCGTTTTACTTATGGCTCCAGCTTTGTCAATTTCAACTTACCGCAGTTCTATCAAATCATTAAGAAAGGTGAGAGAATTCATGTAGCTCCCTTCGTGGACGTGGTGTTTCCACTGGATGATGCAGAAACCAGTGATATCAAACATTCGACAGATGAATGTCTTGAAGGGGTGAGCGGAACTCATGAGCCTTACAGCTCGCTGTATCATTATTGATCTTAATAAATTGATCTTAATAAACTGATCTTAATAGTCTGATCTTAAGGGAGACTCTATGCCATTGGCAGTTATAGCAAATGGCATAATTGATATTAACCTTTCATTTTTCAAGTTCACGAAAATTGGAATGGCTCGCCGCTCTGTTCTGTAATGGCTTGCCCCAATATGGAAATAAAACTGTCACCACTGCGGTCACAAATCCATTGGTTATCCTGATAATTAAAATGGTAACCCCCATTTTTGGTTGCTAACCAGATTTGATGGAAAGGTTCCTGACGGTTAATAATGATTTTACTGCCATTTTCAAAACTGAGAGTCATTACCCCGCCGTTTGTTTCACAGTCAATATCTGCGTCGCCATCGTAATTATCCAGTTGCTCTTCAAGATGAAGCATCAATTGATCGGCTAATTGATGAAATTCGCTATCGTTCATGTTTATTTCCTATTTGCTTTTCAGGGCCTAGCTGCGATTATAGAGAGTATTGGCGCATGAATCACAGGCATTAATATGATGAAAAAACAACTCCGTTGGTCACTGGCTATCATAACATTACTTTCCCTGACTGGCTGTGGCTTGAAAGGCCCCCTTTATTTTCCACCGGCTGAAACATTTGCGGCACAGGCTCCTGTGAATACGGTGAATAAATCACAACCAGAGAATATGCCAGAACATGGTTTATTAAAAAATCACACGCCAGCGGGTGCTTAATAATAATCAGTCGGTAATGGAATTTCTCTTGGGGGTCGTATATGCAGTTTTCCAAAATGCATGGTCTTGGCAATGACTTTATGGTCGTTGATGCAGTAACCCAGAATGTTTATTTCTCTCCTGAGTTAATTTGCCGTCTGGCTAATCGGAATACAGGGGTAGGCTTTGATCAACTTCTGATTGTTGAAGCGCCCTATGATCCTGACTTAGACTTCCACTATCGTATTTTTAATGCTGATGGCAGCGAAGTTTCCCAATGTGGTAATGGAGCACGTTGCTTTGCTCGGTTTGTTCGCCTTAAAGGGTTGACCAACAAACGCGATATTACGGTCAGCACACAATCTGGTCGCATGATATTGAGCATCACAAATGATGACCGGGTTTGTGTCAACATGGGTGAGCCTGACTTTGAGCCGCAGCGCGTTCCTTTTCGCGCCAATAAGGCAGAGAAAACTTATATTATCCGTGCCATCGAACGCACAGTGCTTTGTGGTGTTGTGTCGATGGGAAATCCTCACTGTGTGATACAGGTTGAGGATGTAGACACTGCCGAAGTGGAAGTATTGGGACCCGTGCTGGAAAATCACGAACGTTTTCCTGAGCGGGCGAATATTGGCTTTATGCAGATTATGAACCGAGGTCATATTCGGTTGCGTGTCTTTGAGCGAGGATCGGGTGAGACACGGGCATGCGGTAGTGGTGCATGTGCTGCGGTTGCTATTGGTATTCAACAAAACTTGTTGGATAACCAAGTCCGGGTTGATCTGCCGGGAGGCTCCCTGCAAATACGTTGGGATGGGCCGGGTAAACCACTCTATATGACAGGGCCTGCAACTCATGTCTATGACGGTACAATCCATTTGTGATCAATTATCTGTGATTGGCTTATCAGTAATGGATTTAGGATTTATTAATCCATTCTGGAAATATAGGGCATTGAAAAATGGGTAAAAAAAACGAGCCATTGCACATCGAAAACGGGCTGGATGATCAAGCGGTAGTGGGTTACTTGTTGAATAATCCTGATTTTTTTATCCGCAATGCCAATATGGTCGAAAAGATCAGAGTTCCCCATCCGGTGCGGGAAAGCGTCTCTTTGATGGAATGGCACATGAATCGCCAAAGGAAACGAATCCATTATCTGGAAGAGGATTTGGTCCATTTGGTGGAACATGCAAAGCAGAATGAAGTGTTGTTCTGTCATTTGTTGCAATTACTTTCTGAACTGTCGAAGGCCCAGAGTTTGCAGGATTTTCTGTCCCGCTTGAGTTCATGGACGAAAACACTCGGATTGAGCAATAGCTATATTCGGTTGTTCAGCGATAAATGGCACCTTGGTACGCCACTGAACTCACCCGAATTGGCTCTTTCCCGTCAATCTTTTGAGCTTGTCCGGATTAAGCGATTTGGCAATGAAAATCATTATCTTGGCACATTGCACGGCCCGGAAATTTTACTGTTGATGCCACAGGCGCGCCATGTTGGTTCAGTGGCGGCCTCTCTTCTGGGAACACAAGGAGATTTGGGCATAGTGATTTTCAATAGCCATAATAAACAGCACTATCACGAAGGCATGGGAACAGATCTGCTCGGCCATTTGGCAAAACTGCTGCCCGGATTATTGTCTCGTTGGATTGAACGCGCATGACTCAGCCAATAGAGCCAATAGATCGACTGCTGGAGTCGGTGGAAACTTTTTTGCACTACTTACGGGTTGAACGACGTTTAAGTCCCCTCACGATGACCAACTACCGACGTCATTTGACCGTTCTGGCCAAGATGTCACTGGAGATGGGCGTAGATGAATGGCAGAAGCTGGAGCCGGCGACAGTCAGAATGTTTGCTTCCCGCAGTCGTCGGGCAGGATTGCAATCCGCCAGTATTGCCTTGCGTCTTTCTTCTCTGCGTAGCTTCCTCGACTGGATGGTGACACAGGGAATACTCGATGCCAATCCTGCCAAAGCAGTCAGTGCGCCTCGTAAAAAACGTCATTTGCCCAAAAACATGGATGTTGATGAAGTTAACCAACTGCTCAACATCAATTTGAATGATCCTTTGTCAGTGCGTGACAGAGCTATGCTGGAAGTAATGTATGGCGCGGGGTTGCGTCTGTCTGAACTGGTTGGTCTTGATTGCCGGCATTTGGATCTGGCAAGTGGTGACGTCTGGGTACATGGTAAGGGCAGTAAAGAACGTAAAGTGCCATTTGGTCGTGTCGCCCAGGAATGGCTTCAGCGTTGGTTGGGGATGCGCGAGTTATTTGAACCGGAAAATGATGCGGTTTTCATTTCCAGCAAAAGCGGAAAACGGATTTCTGCCCGTAACGTGCAGAAACGATTCGAACAGTGGGGTATTAAGCAAGGCGTAAACAGTCATATCAATCCCCATAAACTGCGCCACTCTTTTGCCACGCATATTCTGGAATCCAGTGGTGATCTGCGCGCTGTACAGGAATTGCTTGGTCATGCGAACCTGTCCACGACTCAAATCTATACCCATTTGGACTTCCAGCATTTGACCAAAGTTTATGATGTGGCCCACCCCAGAGCCAAACGAGGAAAATCATAATGCGTTTTTATCGGCCTCTCGCGCCATTTGCTGCGATGACATTCGATCTGGATGATACACTTTACGATAACCATCCTGTGATCGATAAAACCGAAAAAGAAGTGTTGTGTTTTATCAGACAGTACGATTCTAAGTTCAGTCACTTTGAGAGTGAAGATCTGTATGTATATCGTCAGGCTGTTCTTGAGCAGGAACCTGACATTTACCATGATGTTACATTATGGCGCCGACAATCTGCGGAACTGATGTTCACCCATCATGGTTTCAATCGTGAGGAAGCGACACATGGCACAAATGAGATTATGTCTTGCTTTACGCACTGGCGTAATCAAATCTCTGTTCCTGAATCGACTCATCATACCTTGTCCGTACTGGCGAAAAAGATGCCATTGGTGGCAATCACAAATGGAAATGCTGAACCTGCTGCGTGTGGACTGGCCCCTTATTTTGAATTTGTGCTGAAAGCCGGTCTGGATGGGCGTTCCAAGCCTTATCCAGATATGTATCATCTGGCAGCAGAACGGTTAAACTTGCCCATAAATCAGATCTTGCATGTGGGTGATAATCTTCAGACAGATGTTGAAGGTGCTCTTTGCACTGGAATGCAGGCTTGCTGGATCAACATAGAAAATAAAAATCTGATGCAGGAACCTGAAGGGCGTTTGGTTCCACATGTTGAGATTTCTGATTTGGCTTCTTTGATAGCGCTGATATAATTTCAGACTGTAATCTGTATAAAAAAACAGTGATGCTCATTTGTTGCAAAGAATAAATTCTTGCAAAAAGCTAATTTCTTGTAAAAAGTTAATTCATTGCAAAAACTGAGTCATTGCGAACAACTGATGGTAATTATGGACGTTTCTTATCTGCTCGAAAGCTTGAATGATAAACAACGCGAAGCGGTCGCGGCATCCCGTACTAATATGCTGGTGCTGGCAGGCGCCGGCAGTGGTAAAACGCGCGTTCTGGTTCATCGGATCGCTTGGTTACTGTCAGTTGAAAATGCTTCATCGTTTTCCATTATGGCGGTAACATTTACCAATAAAGCGGCTGCGGAAATGCGTCACCGCATTGAAAACCTGATTGGTACAAGTCAGGGGGGAATGTGGATTGGTACTTTCCATAGCCTTGCGCATCGTTTGCTGCGTGCTCACCACCTTGATGCGAATCTGCCGCAGGATTTTCAGATCCTCGATAGCGAAGATCAGCACCGCCTCATCAAGCGCATTATCAAAGCGATGAATCTGGATGACAAACAGTGGCCAGCCCGTCAGGGCATGTGGTACATCAACGGCAAAAAAGATGAAGGTTTGCGTCCGCAACATATCGAAAGTTACGGTAATCCCGTAGAAGCGACGTGGCTGAAAATTTACCAAGCCTATCAGGAAGCATGTGATCGCGCCGGGTTAGTCGATTTTGCCGAATTGCTGCTACGAGCCCATGAACTCTGGCTGAACAAGCCTCAAATCCTGCAACATTACCGTGAACGTTTTACTAATATTATGGTAGATGAATTTCAGGATACCAACAGTATTCAATATGCCTGGATTCGCCTGTTGGCTGGTGATAGCGGCAAAGTGATGATTGTTGGGGATGACGACCAGTCCATTTACGGTTGGCGTGGTGCGCAGGTAGAAAATATTCAGCGCTTTCTGAAAGATTTCCCGGGGGCGGAGACAATCCGTCTGGAACAAAATTATCGTTCGACCAGCAATATCCTCAAAGCTGCCAATGCCCTAATCGCCCATAACAGCGATCGACTGGGCAAAAACTTGTGGACGGAAGGGGGAGAAGGCGAACCTATATCACTTTATTGTGCTTTCAATGAGCTGGATGAATCGCGTTATGTTGTCGGTCGAATCAAGCATTGGCTGGATAATGGCGGAGCACTGAAAGAGTGTGCGATTTTGTATCGCAGCAATGCCCAGTCTCGTGTACTGGAAGAAGCCTTGTTGCAGGTCTCCATGCCTTACCGCATTTATGGCGGTCAGCGCTTCTTCGAGCGTCAGGAGATCAAAGATGCCTTATCCTATCTGAGATTAGTGTCAAATCGTCATGATGATGCAGCCTTTGAGCGCGTGGTAAATACACCGACACGCGGCATTGGTGACAGAACTCTCGATGTAGTGCGTCAGGTCGCGCGCGATCAGCAAAAAACCTTGTGGGAAAGTAGCCTGTTACTGATTCAGGAAAAAGCGCTGGCAGGGCGGGCAGCATCTGCATTGCAGCGTTTCATTGAATTAATTGAGGCACTGGAAACGGAAACACAGGAAATGCCGCTGCATGTGCAGGCCGATCGCATTATCCGCGATTCCGGCTTATGGGCGATGTACCAGCAGGAAAAAGGTGAAAAAGCACAGGCTCGTATCGAAAACCTTGAAGAGCTGGTTACAGCAACCCGTCAATTCAGCTATACAGATGAAGACGAAAATTTACTGTCTTTGCAGGCTTTTCTCTCCCATGCCGCGCTGGAATCAGGCGAAAGTCAGGCTGATGCCTATCAGGACGCGGTCCAACTGATGACACTGCACTCAGCGAAAGGGTTGGAATTCCCGCAAGTCTTTATCGTGGGCGTAGAAGAGGGCATGTTCCCGAGCCAAATGTCCATTGAAGAAGGCGACAGACTGGAAGAGGAGCGTCGTCTGGCCTATGTTGGTGTCACGAGGGCGATGGAAAAACTGACGCTGACGTATGCTGAAAGTCGTCGCTTATATGGTAAGGAAGTGTATCATCGTCCATCTCGTTTTATTGGGGAACTACCGACAGAATGTGTGGCAGAAGTTCGTCTGCGCGCCACCGTATCCCGTCCGGTCAGTCATAAACGGTTGGGCACACCCATCAGTACCAGCGACAGTCGCTATGCACTTGGGCAGCGCGTACATCATCCCAAATTTGGTGAAGGAACCATTATCAATATAGAAGGCAGTGGGGAACATTGTCGCTTGCAGATCGCGTTTCAGGGTGAAGGCATCAAGTGGCTGGTGGCTGCTTATGCCAGACTCGAAACGGACCAATAATCCGGTCGAATGTTGACAGGCTTTTTCTTCTGAGCGTAACATTCGCGCCTTACGATAAACGTAGGGAGTATAAGGAGACTTATGGTACATGCTGAACGCATTTAAATTAGAGAGTAATCGCCTGCTCCGTCTGGAAATTGAAGAAGGTGATCAGTTATCCGATTCCATGTGGGTAGATTTAGTTGGGCTGGGGGATGACGATCGCCTCCGAGTCCAGAATGAGCTGGGACAAGTTCTGGCAACCCGGACTGAATTGGATGACATTGAGGCATCGGCCCGTTTTTTTGAAGATGAAGACGGTATGCACGTCCACTCATTCTTCTACTTTGAAGATGCCGAAGACCATGCTGGCAACTCGACAGTCGCATTTACTATTCGTGACGGTCGTCTCTACACATTGCGAGAGCGTGAACTCCCTGCATTTCGATTGTACCGAATGCGCGCCCGTAACCAGACGATGGTTGACGGGAACGCCTATGAACTGCTGCTGGATTTGTTCGAAACCAAAGTCGAACAGTTGGCAGACGTCATTGAAAACATTTACAGCGTGTTGGAATCCCTGAGCCGGGTCATTATGGAAGGTAAACAGGGCGATGAATTTGACTCAGCGCTTTCCAACCTTGCGGAGCAGGAAGATATTGGCTGGAAAGTTCGCTTATGTTTGATGGATAGCCAGCGGGCATTGAACTTCCTCGTGCGCCGTGCCCGCTTACCTGCCAATCAATTGGAGCAGGCTCGTGAGATTCTGCGGGATATCGAATCTCTGCTGCCGCATAACGAATCCCTGTTCCAGAAAGTTAACTTCCTGATGCAAGCGGCAATGGGTTTTATCAACATCGAACAGAGCCGTATTATCAAAATATTCTCCGTTGTTTCTGTGGTATTCCTGCCGCCAACACTGGTGGCTTCCAGCTATGGAATGAACTTCGAATTTATGCCGGAGTTGAGTTGGACATTTGGCTATCCCGGCGCTATTGGTTTAATGATTGCGGCAGGATTAGCCCCTTATCTTTATTTCAAGCGGAAAAACTGGCTGTAGTTATTTCACCATTGATAGATCTCTTATCCTTTAATTAACTGCTTTTTAGCTACTTTTACTGATCCCAGTTACATTGTCGTCTATGTTTCTGGGGTTCATATCTCGTTATACTGCCATTCGAAAAATTGTGTATCTGCTTATCCAATGGTCTGGACTTTGAGTTCATTGATGAACTAGTCCCATAAATTTTATAATCCATAGGTAATTTATAACCTTTGGGTTATAATTATTGTGTTATATGCTAGCTATCTACTTTGGTAGAGCGCTTCGCTTATAATATTGAAGGGAAATATGTTTGAATTAGAATTTCACCCTGAAGTGCTGAATGAAATTTCTCAGTTAAATAAGATAATAAAAGCCAAGCTTTTGAATGCGATGGATAAATTGGAAGCTCGGGGTCATGAATTGCGCTATCCAGATACGAGACCTATCCAAGGACAGCTTTTTGAATTAAGGACGAGTGGAAAAGATATCTCAAGAACTTTTTTTGCTTTTGAGAAAGATCGGAAAATTTATATTCTTCGTACTTTTATCAAAAAAAGTGCAAAAACACCAACTTCAGAAATTGAACTGGCATTAAAACGGCTGAAGGAGTTATTAGATGAAAATTAAAGGTATTCCATACTCTGACATTAAAGCAGCATTGCTTCAAGATCCTGATGTTTTATCAGCTTATTTGGCTGAAAAGAAAAAAGAAGAGATGAAAGAATTTCTCGTTAATATGAGAAAAAAAGCGGGGCTGAACAGTAGTCAAATTGCTGAAAGAATGGGGATAAGCCAGCCAGCGGTCAGCAAACTGGAGAAAAATGCAATCAACGCGAGCCTTTCTCGACTTGAGCGTTATGCTGAAGCGTGTGGTACTTCATTAAAAATAAGCTCGGAAGATGGTGAGCTTTGCCTATTTTGAATTTCATCCGGTATTCATCAGTGTCGATACCTACGCCCATTTAAGGGCGGAGGAATAATCGGGCTACTTACGCAAGCGTCGCTGGGTATAAAGTGCATCCAACGTAAACAGGATCAAGGCTGCCCAGATAAAGCCAAATGTGATCAAACGATCCGGGCCAATCTCTTCGCCATAAACCAGTGTTGCCAACAAGAACATCAATGTTGGCCCAACATACTGGAAAAAGCCCAGAGTGGATAAACGCAGGTGTGCGGCGGCAGCGGTAAAGAGCAGCAACGGCACAGTGGTAATGATACCCGCAGCAATCAGCATGAGGTTCAACGAATACGTATTATCCAGCATATTGCTGGTTGGGCTATTGGTGAAAAACAGTAGGTAAATCAGCGCAACAGGGAATACCCAGGTTGTCTCAATCAACATACCTGTTTGTGCATCTACTCCTAACTTTTTGCGGATCAGCCCATAGACGGCAAATGTTGTCGCTAAGTACAAGCCAACTATCGGCACTGAGCCAAATTGCCAGAGCTGGATCAATACCCCGGTGAATGCCAATCCTACTGCGATCCACTGCATACGGCGGAATCGCTCACCAAGAAATATCATGCCGAACAGAATATTAACCAGTGGATTGATAAAATATCCCAGACTCGCTTCCAGCAAATGGTTATTATTGACCGCCCAGATATAAGTCAGCCAGTTACTGGTAATCGTAAAGGCTGTGATACCTAACAACAGAACGATTTTCGGCTGACGAACGACCGCCCAAACCTGACGCCAGTGGCGAGTTACCATCAACATCAGCACCATAAAGCAAACTGACCATATAACACGATGCGACACGATTTCATCGGGTGGCACATATTGTATGGTCTTGAAGTAGATAGGAGCCAGCCCCCAAATAAGATAGGCGCCTAAGGCACATAGGATACCTTTGACAGTCTGTTGGTTACTCATAAGATCCTTGAATGTTTCGAGAATTAAGAAGAGACGTGAGGGTATTAACCCATGAACCTATACAATGTGGCATTGGGTTGCATTATTTACAAGTCGTTAATGGCTTGAATAATAAATTAAAAATCTTTACTTATTCAAGTGGTATTTTATGTTGATTTATTGTTTTTATGCAAAATAGTTATCTGGATTTATACTATCGGACTCCTGTTTCATCTCAAGTTTTGTATGCACAGTAGTAAATTAAAAAATGAATGCCTTTTTCTTATATCTACTATTTACCTGAAACCCATTAACGTTCTAAAGGGTGATTTAAATTTATCTGGGCAGTTTAGTCCCCTTACTTTTACTGCTTTATCAATATCCCTTAACTTATTACACAATTGGGCTATATCTTTAGGTGTCCAATATATGTTTTTGGCATAACCCATGATTTGAATTGGATTTAATAACTGATCCACACCACCGGATTTCAATATTCTTGCAACTAATGTTGAGCAATTTTTATAAATTGGATGATAAGTAGGGGGAAAATGTAAGTTTCCATACATGTTTCCGTTATACATTTCATTCTTTTTTCTTTGCATTTCAGGAACATTTAAGCCTAACAGATAATATTCCAAATGCGGTGACTCGACAAAATCATCGTGAAGATTATGAAAGACACCCGGAAACGATAAATTTACCCGAAAGACACTGGGCCTAGACGACCCAGCCAAAAAACTGACATAGTTATCATCTTGTGGACGAATTCGCTTATTGGAAGATGTTGTGACTGGATCTTCTGGCCTGAAATTCGGCCAGGGATATTGTGGCACTCCACCGATATAAATAGAGGAATGCCCTACAAGGAATTTTCGGCAGGGATACCAGATATATACCGTGGCATCGACAGACCTGCCCGCCAGGATCTCGGATTCTGCTCTGGTTCTTGGATTCATAACCTGTCCTCGTACTGATTCTGTGATTTGGATAGTTAATTTGGATAGTTATATACCTGGAGTGATGGGCTGTTAATCGTTGTGAAATTATAAATGACTATATATGGGTGGCTATATAGTGTGAGTGGCTATATATAGAATACAGAATTCGGGTACTAGCCCCTCACATTTTTAGCGAATAACGATAAAAACGTTAACCAACCAAATAAGTTCCTGTTGCACTGGCAATATGCACTTGATTTTCATTATGCAGTTCAATTCTCGCGACAGAGACTTTATTTCCATTGCGAATAATACTGCAACTGGCAGTAAATACTTCTCCACGCCCGGGGCGCAGGTAATCCACGCGTAAATCAATCGTACCGAGTGTTGTCAGACGCTTTTGCATCTCTGCAATGGTGAGCGTTTCCAGCGAGGTCAGAGAATTACCTGCACAAACCAGTCCTCCGGCAACATCCAGTATGGAAGCGATTGCACCACCATGCAGAATATTCTGAACCATATTGCCGACCAGCTTCTCTTGATTGCGAAATTGCAGTTCCGCATAGTCCTGTTCGAAGCGGAGTAATTCAAGTCCCAAAAGCCGATTGAATGGCATATGATAAACAAAGACTTCACCGATAAATTTACGCGCTTCTTCCGGAGTCAATATTTTGTCCACTTGCTGTATATTTTCCATCGCGGGTTTCCTGATAATGAAAAAGTAAAACGGCTGTCATTTAATGGGTCTTTATCGTTAATAACTTGTTAAGTTTATGCTTTTATTATCGACCTTTCCAGTCTGTGAAGTGCTTCGAAAAAGAATTCATTGAAGAAAACAAACTACAAAAAATAACCATCTAGCGTGTAGAATAAACGGCAGATTATTTATCTTGAGATGATCACAATAGGGAAACCAGCTATGTATTTGATATGGAAAATACTGGTTGCCGCTTGTTTATTATCGCCATTGGCTTATGGCGCGGAAAAACAGGTTGGAGAAACTGAAGGAAGGGGAAGTGTGCTTGCGATGATGCTAGGTGAGCAGGATTCATCGCTTATGCTCTATCCCTATGACACGAATTACATTATTTATACTTATGGTGCCAATATTAATCGGCAGGCAATCCATAGCTATGATTGGGCAGATCACGCCCGCAAAGATGAAGCCAGTTTTCAGATAAGCTTTGGCTTTCCATTATTGCGGGGAATTGCAGGGAAAGATTCGTTGTTTGGCGCTTCTTATACCCAGCGTTCATGGTGGCAGTTCAGTAACAAGAAAGAGTCATCTCCATTCCGTGAAATCAACTATGAACCGCAGCTCTTTCTGGCATGGTTGACTGACTATGAATTTGCTGGCTGGCATTTGCGAGAAATTGAGACAGGATTTAACCATCAATCCAATGGTCGTTCGGGGGAAACGTCCCGTAGTTGGAATCGGCTTTATGCTCGTTTTATGGTACAGAATGGCAATTGGCAGGTAGATTTTAAACCGTGGTATCGCTTGCCGGAAAGCTCTCGCCGTGATGATAATCCAGACATGAATCGCTACATGGGCCATTACCGTCTGAAAGTGGGTTATATCTGGGGAGACAGTGTATTTACAGCTCAGGGGCGCTACAACTGGAATAGCGGTTATGGCAGTGGGGTATTGGGTTGGAGTTATCCGCTATCCAAGCATGTCCGCCTTTATACGCAGCTCTTCACGGGTTACGGCGAATCGATGATTGACTACAATTTCAAACAGACCCGTTTTGGTATCGGTGTCATGCTGAATGATATGTTGTAAAGCGATGCCGTAAATCTATGCCATAAATCTATGCCATAAACTTATGCTCCCGGGGATTCATTTTCTTGCCGCCTCGTTGCGACTTGAAATCCATTGGGTAAATATTATCTTTTAACCATTGAGGAAAGGCGTGTCTACCGCAGAACTCATCAGCACGGCATCGCTGGCTGAACAAGCATTACGAAAAACATTCGGATACCAGCAATTTCGTCCGGGGCAGCAACAGGTTATCGATGCCGTTCTTGATGGACGCGACTGTTTGGTGATCATGCCGACAGGTGGCGGCAAATCGCTGTGTTACCAGATCCCCGCGCTGGTTAAAAGTGGCCTGACATTGGTTGTTTCTCCATTAATCTCATTGATGAAAGATCAGGTTGATCAGTTGCGGGCGAATGGCGTTGATGCAGAATGCCTGAATTCGACCCAAAGCCGTGAACAGCAATTTGACATCATTCAACGCTGTCGTCAGGGGAACATTAAACTACTCTACATTGCCCCCGAACGTTTGGTGACAGACAATTTCGTTGATCAGCTTCGGGACTGGCAGCCTGTTTTATTGGCTGTTGATGAAGCTCACTGTATTTCGCAATGGGGACATGATTTCCGTCCGGAATATCGGGCACTAGGTCAACTCCGTCATCGATTCCCCGATCTTCCCGTGATTGCACTGACTGCAACGGCGGATAAAACTACCCGCCAAGATATCGTGCATCTGTTGGAGCTGCATGAGCCGATTATCCATATCAGCAGTTTTGATCGACCTAATATTCGCTATACGCTGGTGGAGAAATATAAACCGCTTGATCAGCTCTGGTCATTTGTTCGTGGTCAGCAGGGTAAAAGTGGGATTATTTATTGCAACAGCCGCAACAAAGTGGAAGAAACCGCAGAGCGTCTGCAAAAAAGAGGGTTAAGTGTTGCGCCTTATCATGCTGGATTGGAAAACAATCAACGTGCAAGGGTGCAAGATGCCTTCCAGCGGGATGATTTACAGATCGTTGTGGCAACGGTTGCATTTGGTATGGGGATCAATAAACCCAACGTGCGTTTTGTTGTGCACTTTGATATTCCCCGCAATATCGAATCCTATTATCAGGAAACAGGCCGAGCGGGCCGGGATGGCTTACCTGCCGAAGCTGTGTTGTTTTACGATCCTGCTGATATGGCATGGCTGCGCCGCTGTCTGGAAGAAAAAGCGGCTGGTGAGCAACAGGATATTGAACGGCATAAACTTAACGCCATGGGTGCATTTGCGGAGGCCCAGACTTGTCGGCGTTTGGTGCTGCTCAATTATTTCGGTGAAAGTCACCAGACAGCTTGTGGCAACTGTGACATTTGTCTTGATCCTCCCAAACGTTACGACGGTCTGGTAGAAGCGCAGAAAGCGCTATCCTGTATTTATCGTGTTGGACAGCGTTTCGGGATTGGTTATATTGTAGAAGTACTGCGGGGAGCTAATAATCAACGTATTAGAGATCTCGGGCACGATAAACTGCCTGTTTATGGCATAGGTAAAGAGCAGAGTCAGGAACACTGGATGAGCGTTTTGCGTCAGCTTATTCATCTGGGACTGATTAGCCAGAACATAGCCAATTACTCTGCGCTGCAACTGACAGAAGCTTCACGGCCTATATTGCGAAGTGAAGTACCGTTACAACTTGCCGTACCACGTATCCAAAATCTAAAAAGCCGTAATCAGCAAAACAAATCTTACACTGGCAACTATGATCGTAAATTATTTGCCAAATTGCGAAAACTGCGTAAATCCATTGCGGATGAAAACAACATTCCACCTTTTGTCGTTTTCAATGACGTTACGTTAATTGAGATGGCAGAGCAATACCCGATAACACCGGATGAACTTTTGCTGATTAATGGTGTTGGGCAACGAAAATTAGAGCGTTTTGGCGATGCGTTCATGGCATTGATTTGTGAGCATTTTGAAGGGATTGAATAACCGAAAGGGATATACATTAGCAGGGCAGGCAATTAACAGAGGAAGATGAATGGCACCTGAGAGATTGAAAGCAAGCTGGTTAAACCGCGAACCTCAGTTCTCTGCCTTTGCGAATGGATTATTACTGGATTTCTGGCGAACAAGAGAAGAACGGTCTTTTATGGGAGTTGATGATGTTCCCATTCATTATGTCTCCTTTTGTTCCCCTCAGCATGACAAAACGCTCGTGATTTTGCCCGGTCGTAGCGAAAGCTATGTGAAATACCCTGAAGTAGCCTACGATTTTTACCATCTGGGTTACGATATTTTTATCATAGATCATCGTGGACAAGGGCGTTCGGGGCGGATGTTGGATGATCGGGAAAAAGGCCATGTTGAAGCGTTTGATCATTATGTGGATGACTTGGCAAAATTTATCGAGTTGGAAATAATGCCTCGTCAATCCCATCGCTGTTATGCGCTGGCTCATTCTATGGGGGGAGCGATCCTGAGCCGTTTCCTGCTGCGGTATCAGGAGCCGACTTTTCGCGCGGTGACACTCTGCGCACCGATGTTTGGTATTAACTTACCTATGCCCCGTTGGTTGGCTAACTTTTTGGTTAATCAGGCCGAACTCCATACTAAAAGACGTAATGCCTATACCCTTTCAACAGGACAATGGCAGCCATTACCCTATTTTATTAATTTATTAACGCATAGTTATGCACGTTATCAGCGTTATTTGCGCTATTATGCTGATTATTCAGAATTACGCCTCGGCGGCCCGACCTACCATTGGATGCGAGAAAGCATGTTAATGGGAGACAGGCTGATTGAGAATGCGGATAAGATTCAGACTCCACTCATCGTTTTGCAAGCGAGTGAAGATAAGGTTGTTAATAATCGGGAACTACAGGCTTTTTGCGAAGCACGTCAAAAAGCAGGAACAGGTGAAGAAAAACAGAAGCTTCTGGTTATCCAAGGGGCTCATCACGAAATCCTGTTCGAAAAAGACGTATTACGGGCGCAAGCCCTTAATGCAATTTGTGATTTTTTTGATCAAAACTGATTTAGTGTAGGAACTATAACTATGTATCATGTTGTTGCTTCAGACTTAGATGGAACGTTGTTGTCTCCCGACCATAAATTAACGCCGTATACCAAAGAAACACTTAACTTGCTGACAGAAAAAGGGATTCACTTTATTTTTGCGACAGGTCGCCATCACATTGATGTGGGGCAAATCCGTGATGGGTTGGGCATTGATGCTTACATGATCACCTCCAACGGAGCAAGAGTACACAATACTCAGGATGAATTAGTATTCAGCCACAACTTAGAGTCTGAGATTGCCCATGATTTATGCTTGCTGGAGTTTGATAACCCTGATGTCCTGACTAACTACTTCAACAACGATGATTGGTTCGTTAATCGCGAAGCGCCGGAGCAGGAAGAATTTTTTCAGGAATCGGTCTTCCATTACCAGCTTTTCCAACGCGACAGTTTTCTTACAGATGGTGTATGCAAAGTTTATTACACTAGTGAAGATCATGATTATCTGGTGGATTTGGAAGAGAGAATCAAAGCGCGTTGGGGAGAAAGGGTTAATGTTAGCTTTTCACTGAGGAATTGTCTGGAAGTGATGGCTGGCGGTGTCTCCAAGGGGCATGCACTGGAACAGGTTTGCCAATTTATCGGATACCAATTGAGCGACAGCATCGCTTTTGGCGATGGTATGAATGATCAGGAAATGCTGAGCGTCGCAGGTAAAGGCTGCATCATGCAGGGCGCGCATCAGCGCTTGAAAGACATTTTGCCTGAGATGGAGGTCATTGGCTCTAATGCTGATGATGCCGTTTCTTGTTATTTGCGGAAAATGTATCAAGTTTGAAGTTAATAATTTGAATCGATAATAACAGACAGCATCTGGTGAGATGCTGTTTTTTTATAAAGAAAATAATTGCTGCTGTGTATACCAGACTTGATGATATGCGCAAAAATCTGAATGGAGGAGGCCTGTTCAGACTCCCCGCAGATCTCCGTTTTCCTGATAATGTAAAAGATGTAACCGTCAGAGCGAAAGGCAAAGAACGTATTATCACGCCTATTCAGAATATATGGGATAGCTTTTTCCTTTCGGAACAATCTGTGACTGATGATTTTTTATCTGAGCGGATGGATTAATGGCTGAGGACTGGACGCTTGAATAAGGGATTTATCCGAATTGGCTAAGTAGATTCGAGAAGGAATATTATCCCCTCAGATAACTATCGGAAAATTAAAATTTTCATTAATAAATAATGCTATTTGTTTTAACTTCTTATGAAGCTGTGTTTTTTCATTTTCCTGCCGAATAAATAAATTAAAGATAATTATTCTAATAAGAAAGTATTGTAAAGGTTTATTATCATACATGTTATAGTGGTCTGATTTTCCTATCTTTAGTTTAACCTCATGTTTTTTCAACGAATTAAATGGATTTAAGTTGTTTGTTGGTTAAATTAAAGATAATTTAACGGCATAGTGAATGAGTCAGAAGATGTTTTTATTCTGACATGAAATAATTTTTATAACTTAATTTCAAACTTTATTAATTACAAGAATTAAATTTTCCCTGATATTTGTGACTGAGATTCAATTATTCAACTCCTCTATTTGAATATTCTACGCGAGTAGATAAGTTTATGTATAAAGAACATTGATGAATAACAATAATATTTTTTTATATACCACGCTGGAATTAAAACTTTGCTGTTCCAACATTCAGGGAATACCTTGCAATGCCGTATGAAAATACGGCATTAATTGCCACTCAGATACAGCACGCCTCAGAAGCGAGTCTCGCAACAAAAGAAGGCCGAAAGGGGTTCAGGCGAGCCATTTTTTCCTGTTGGTTAGGGACGACAATGGAGTATGCCGATTTTGCACTGTACGGCTTAGCGGCAGGCATTATTTTTGGCGATGTTTTTTTCCCTCATATGTCATCCACTGCTGCCCTTTTTGCCAGTTTTGCAACCTATTCGGTAGGCTTCATCGCCAGACCCATTGGCGCACTCGTGTTCGGATGGCTGGGGGATCGGAAAGGCCGCAAAATCGTCATGATGATGACGGTTATCCTGATGGGCGTCTCAACTACATTAATCGGACTTATTCCAAGTTATGCTCATATTGGTATTTGGGCGCCCGCCTGTTTGGTGATATTACGGTTTATACAAGGCTTGGGAGCAGGGGCTGCGCTGTCTGGTGGTACAGTCATATTGGGAGAATTTGCCCCGTCAGCAAAAAGAGGAATAGTTTCGTCTGTCATTGCTCTGGGCTCTAATAGCGGAACATTACTGGCGTCACTGGTTTGGTTGCTGGTGCTGACGATGGATAAAGAGGATTTACTGGATTGGGGATGGCGAATTCCATTTCTGTCCAGTGCATTGATTGCGATAGTCGCACTCTATATTCGCCGGTACATGAATGAGACACCTGTTTTTGAGCGTTATAAAGCGATGCTGGAAGAACAACGTTTACATTCATTGGTCGAAAATGAAAAACAGCAACTGACTGTTGAAAATCAACATTTCTGGCTACGAACCAACGCTTTTTGGATCATGGTTGGCTTGCGAATTGGCGAAAATGGCCCATCGTATCTGGCTCAAGGGTTCATTATTGGTTATGTCGTCAATGCGCTAATGTTGGATAAATTTATACCTACGATAGCCGTATCCATAGCATCTATTCTGGGATTTTTGATCATTCCGTTATCGGGTTATCTTTCCGATCGCTTTGGACGTCGTATCACTTATCGTTGGTTCTGCCTGTTACTCATACTTTACGCATTTCCTGCTTTTGTCTTACTCGAAAGCCGTGAACCCATGATTGTTATTCCTACGATAGTTGTCGGGATGGGGCTGGCTTCGTTAGGTATATTTGGTGCTCAGGCTGCATGGGGAGTGGAACTCTTCGGGGTGGCTAACCGTTATACCAAAATGGCGTTCGCAAAAGAGTTGGGTGCAATAATATCGGGAGGAACAGCACCCTTGATATCTTCGGCGCTATTGTCTTTTACAGGGCATTGGTGGCCGATCGCCTGTTATTTTGCACTGATGGCATTTATTGGATTTATCACGACATTCTTTGCACCAGAAACGCGTGGTCGTGATCTCAACTTAGTTGAGGATGCGATCTAGAGTCCATCTGGTCAGGTTACCATCCTGATTTTTCTATCACCTTGATTTTCTAAGTTAACTTACGAGCTACAGAGATATTATGAATTCACATCTGAAAAGAGTGACACGTAGTGATGTTGCGAAAGAAGCCGGAACCTCGGTGGCTGTCGTCAGTTATGTCATTAACGGTGGTCCGCGACCTGTTGCAGAAGCTACACGCCAACGTGTATTGGCAGCGGTTCAGAAAACCGGATATCGGCCCAATAGTATTGCGAAGGCTCTGGTTTCTGGTTCAACACACGCTTACGGACTTATCTTACCGGATATCGCCAATCCTTTTCTTTCTTCTGTCGCTCATGCTTTGCAACAAGAGGCTTTTAAGCATGGGCGAGTATTATTGCCCGGGGATTCAGGGGATAATCCTCTTCGTGAAAAAGATTTGCTCAACAACTTATTGAATCGTCAAATTGATGGGCTGCTGTATACCAGCGTTGATCGACAACCTTATATCGATCTGATTCGGGCCAGTGGTACACCTTGCGTGATGTTGGATTGGGTAAATGCGGGATCAAACGTTAGCACAGTCAGTGTCAATGAACGGATTGCGGCGTTTAAAGTGACTCAACATCTGATTCAGCATGGTTATCGGGATATTGCCATTATTTGTGGTCCTCTTGGTATGTTGAATACACAAGACAGGCTGTCTGGTTGGAGTGATGCCCTGATGCAGGCAAATTTGAGAGTGCGTGACGAGTGGATTTTTTCTACCGAATATACTCGTCAGGGCGGTTATGAGGCCACTTTGCAAATGCTAAAAGGAAAACAGCCTCGCGCACTGTTCGCAACCAATGAATTACAGGCTTTTGGATGCCTGCGAGCATTGGCTGAACATGGGATATCTGTCCCTGATGATATTGCATTAGTTTGTTTTAATGCTACTCAGCAGTCGCTATTTAATGTGCCTTCTTTAACCGCCGTGCGTCAGCCAATCGACCAAATGGCGCAGACTGCCATTGAAATATTAAGAACATGGAATGGGAAAGCACAGGAACGCGAGTTTGAATTCGAATTACAAATTGGTGAATCTTGCGGTTGCAAAACCGGTGCATCATCCCTGATTGAGTATAGCCACCTTTCTGTATAGATATTTCCGCAAGAACAATACGACTGGCACAATAATGCTGATCGCGAAAGCATCATTCCAACCCTGTTGGTAGTCTGCTGGTTCAGCATTTTTTGATTTTCTCTGGCTTGCAGAGCGGAAAATAATAATTTTATCTGTAAATTAATTATTTTGTATAAATAACTTTGCTAACTATAATATGTAAAATCAGATAGCCATACTAACGAGTGTTAATCATAAATTAACATGCCTTATTTATCTGATAGATTTAAATATAACTTTGATATGAGCTATGGGGATTTATATTGTTTATATTTTAAATTTCGCCTTAGTAAGGTTTTTTTAACTCACTATCTAATAATGACATAAATAAGATAATATCACGCTATAAATAATGGTTCATAGACTTTAAAAGATAATTAAGTATAAAATTAACCATCCTTTGTAGTTTGCTTGCTTTTCTTTTTTAAAATCTAATTTAAATTAAGTGATATTATGAATTGGTATCTTAATGTTTTAAAGAATTATGCCGAATTCTCAGGGCGCGCACGTCGTCAGGAATATTGGATGTTTAATTTATTTAATACAATTATAGGGGTAGCCCTCTTTGTATTAGGTTCAGCAATTGATGAGGGTGCTGGTTTAGCTTTGCTTACGATTTATAGCATTGGGACTTTACTTCCAAGTCTCGGAGTAGCAATGCGCCGCCTTCATGACTCCAACCGTTCTGGTTGGTGGTTATTCATCAGCATTGTTCCATTCGGTGGCATTATTTTATTTGTATTTTACTGCATTGAAGGAACGACCGGTGCCAATGATTATGGTGTAGATCCTAAAAAGGCACCTTAAGACATAGCATCAATTATCCATTTAGTTTGCCATTTAATTAAAAACACTGCTTAAAATAATAGGCAGTGTTTTTTATTTCTAAAATAACTTGTCATGGTCAGAAATCCCAATCTTGTCCCTTATCTGAATTAATGGTTTGTCATATTGTTAGCGGAAATTATTGAGCTATAAAGATAAGGAGTGCTGTGTATGAACGAGTTACGTCTTGCTTATTACAATTTATCCCCTGAATTGTTGCAAGGATTCCGTTCTGTAAAGGAAGGATTGGAAAAAAGTCCGTTGGGCTTGCCGCTGGTTGAGCTAATTTATCTTCGTATTTCTCAAATCAATGGATGCGCTTTTTGTTTAAGCAAACATTCTCAATCTTTGAGGGAGAATCAAGAAACCGGACGCCGACTGGCAGAATTGGCGGGATGGCGGGTCAGTAGCCAATTTACTCTCCGGGAAAAAGCAGCATTGGAATGGGCAGAGGCATTAACTTATGTGACGATGACCCATGCTAATGATGCTGTTTACTTGCCTTTAAAAGAGTATTTCTCGGATCAGGAAATTTCCGATCTGACTTTTGCGATTGCACTGATGAATGGAATGAATCGGCTTGCAATAGGAATGCGTCAGTAAATATGTAATCAATAGCTGCTTGATCAATAAACGTGTGAAAGGCACTTTCGTAGCTTTTTGGCATGACTCAAGGCGGTTTCTGGTGTTGTTTCATTGGCAAAGCCAACCAGAAGCCCCTTGCTACAATCATCACCTAATCCCCCAGCACCTAATCCCCGTGGGGATAACGCTGCAATACCAAATCCATGCTGTCTGGCATGCTGAGCTAAAGCGACATCATCTTCATAATGAGCGAGTTTTGCCAGTAAATGCAGGCCACCAATGGGAATATCGAACTGGAAACGGGTATCAAAAACTTGATTTAAGCTCTCAATGACCATCTGCCGACGTTTAGTGTAGAGGGCACGCATTTTACGTAAATGACGTGAAAAATGACCTTCTTGCATAAATTCAGCGACGATGGCCTGTTGCAATAAGGGGTTACCGTCATGCCAAGTGTGGCATATGACATTGAAATGCGATACCAGATGAGGAGGAACGACCAGATAAGCGAGTCGGAGTGCTGGCGTCAGAACTTTGCTGAACGTGCCAATATACAAAGCGTTATTCGAGATCAAACTGGCTAATGCTGGCTGGCGGCGATTATCGTACAGAAATTCACTGTCATAATCATCTTCAATGATCAATGCCTTGTTCTGTTCCGCCCATGCTAATAGTTCCTGTTTGCGTGTCATTGATAAGGCAACGCCCAAAGGGCTTTGGTGAGCAGGGGTAATTAGTGCGAAACGAGCACTCGGCGCAAGTATTTTGCCTATTGCGACATTCATTCCATTTTGATCGACGGGCACGGGAATTATTTCGACTCCCATTTGCGCCAGTAAATGATAGCTTGGCGGAAAACAGGGATCTTCGAGCCAGACTTGATCTTGCTGCTTTATAAGAGTTCTGCCGATAAGGTTAAGAGCGCCCCGATAACCTGTAGTGATGAAAACTTGCTGTGGAGAACAATTTATTCCACGTGATAATTGCAGATAAGCGGCAATAGCTGCTCGTAACGGGCGGTAACCCTCAGGTTGTGGATAGGACATGTGCCGACTTTGCAAGCGGATATGCTTAGTGGTAAGTGTATTCCATAACTTACGGGGAAAAAGATCCAGAGCAGGTAATCCCGGCTGATAAATTAGTGGATGCGTTAATGAAGCCGAATCGAACAGTGATAAATCTGTTTCATCTGAAGCCGTGGGTATCTGTATTGCAGAGGGCGGAGATGTATCAGGAAGCTGTGGTGAAATAACCGTGCCTGCTTGCCCTCTGGCTTCCAGATAACCCTCTTCAAGCAACAGTGTGTAGGC
Source organism: Xenorhabdus littoralis (assembly GCF_033949345.1). NCBI lineage: Bacteria > Pseudomonadati > Pseudomonadota > Gammaproteobacteria > Enterobacterales > Morganellaceae > Xenorhabdus > Xenorhabdus littoralis. The sequence goes on along the minus strand of NZ_VCDP01000045.1, from coordinate 64,325 downwards.
AGATTCTACTGTACTACGTGAAACGTGTAGTTCACTGGATAGTGCACGGATAGAGGGTATTCGTTGTCCTGATTTTAATATGCCGTGGTTGATGGCTTGAATAAAGCGTTGGTATATCTGGCGATATAAGGGCCAAGAAATATGGTGCTGTAATGGTTCATTGGTCTGAAAAATAACGCTTTTCACTTATTCTCCTTACGTATAAACCAGTAAACTACCAATCCCCCCGATACCACGGTAGCCATTATCAGAGGCGTTTGTTTGGCAAAGCCGGATTCCAGTATCGAACCGAAACAGAGGTATCCAATAGGTACAGCCAGAAATCGTGTGGAGGAAAATAGCGTCATTATTCTGCCAAACAGGTTTTCAGGTACTTGGCGTTGGATGAGTGTGACTTCTACGGGAGCAGAAAAACCAATGCAAATTCCGATGGCAAAAAGTTGAGTGAACAGGGCATATTGTCCACTGAACAGATTCAGGGATATCAGGGACAACGCGAAAAAACCGTAGCCAACAAGGATGATACGGTTGCTGGAAAAATATTTGCCATAAACCCCGTACAGTAATGAAGAAAGTGTTGTTCCCACGCCAAAACAGGTCATTGAAACACCGAGACTCCAAACGGAATTAAATTCTTGTTTGTTGATATAAGGTAAATAAACAATCAGGAACGGTGTGATAACAATATTCACTACCGAACTAATGATAAGCACGGAGAAAATTTCTTTTTCGGATTTAATGTATCTGAGTGCTTCAACGAAATAATGATGTGGTCGGGAAGGTGTTTTAGTCACTTCATTAATATCGGCGACAAAATGTTTTTTCAGGATAATCAGCCCCAACGCAACGGCTAAAAAACTCACTGCATCGAAATACAGGGCGTTGATCGTACCGAGCAAGGTAATAATCAATGATCCAACTAGAGGGCCAATCAGATCACAAATATTCTCAATGGTGCTGTTGACCCCATTGATCAATTCATGCTCGCTTTTATTCTGTTTGATCTCCTTTGCCAGCATAACATCTTTTGCCAGCCGCCCGGGAGCATCCAAAATGGTGGAAAATATCAGTAAGACAGCCAACAGATAAAAGTGCAGGATATCCATTGTATAAAATACTGGGATCAGCAGGACACTCAGGAAATTCACAAAATCAGACAACAGTGAAATGCGGAATGCCCCGTATTTATCCACCAATTGGGCGCTAAAGAAAATGGAGAGGATTAATGGCAGGATTTTTGCGGACATGACAGCAGCGACCAGCAGTGGACTACCCGATATTTCCAGAATCAGCCACGGAATGGCAATTTCCGTAATGGCGTTCCCCAAAATAGAAACGCCGTTGGATGCCAGTAAGCCACTAACTTGAAAAGGTATGCGCCTTGTCATGTCGAATTAATCTCAGAGTTCTCCTGACTTCCGTGGGGGATTGCGACCCGAAAAATTAGTTGTGGCACTGCGGATTTCTTGCCCAAAAATATCAACACGTGCCTGAAACGGTGGGAACGGCAAGGTGATATCGTGTTTACGGAATTCCTGCAAAATGTGCTGGTGGACTTCATGTCGTGCAGGCATGCGATGCCCCATTTCTGCCGCATATGCCCGTAATTCGTAAATTTGGATGCCTTGCTGTAAATCCACTAAGTATACTTCCGGCATCGGATTATCAAGGATTAACGGTGAGCGTCTGGCTGCGGACATTAATATGTCGGTGGCATAGGCAGATTCAGTATCAGTCGGCACCGGGATTGTCAGGACGATACGGGTGATCGTGTCAGACAGTGACCAGTTGATAAATTGCTCTGTAATAAATGCCCTGTTGGGAACAATAATCTCTTTTCTGTCCCAGTCAGACAGCGTTGTTGCCCGCGTATTGATCTTCGTGATGCTGCCCGTCAGGTTACGAATAGTCACGGTATCACCAATTCGAATCGGTTTCTCAAATAAGATGATCAGGCCGGAAATAATGTTAGCGAAGATCTCCTGTAAACCAAAGCCAAGGCCAACACCCATTGCGGCAATCAGCCATTGCAGTTTCGACCATTCAATACCGACCAGTGAGAAACCCACCAGACCACCAATGAGGGTAATGCTGTATTTAGTCAGCGTCGTAATGGCATAACCCGTACCCGGTGTCAGCTCCAAATGCTGTAATAGGGCGAGTTCCAATAGTGCGGGAAGGTTGCGGACAAGCTGCGTAGTAATGACGATAACTAAGATCGCAATCAACACCGAGCCCATCGTAATTGGCTGGACAGTATCGACTCCGTTGATAGTGGTACTGACATCCCAGAGCCGGATATTCTCAAGGAAAGAGAAAGCGGAATGCAGTTCAGACCACAATAAAATGAGTGACACGAGCGCAATCATTGTCAGGATTGAGCGCACCAGCCCCAATGACTGGGCGCTGATTGCGTCCAAATCGATGACCGGCTCTTCAACCTCGATCGAACCTTCTACGCTGCTACTGATATTCGCTGAATCTTCTTCATTTTTGGCGCGTTGGGCCAGTATTTCTGCCCGGCGTTGTTTTGCCCGTTCAAAGGCGATTTTGCGTCGCTGGATCAGCATCCATCGACGAATAATGTGATAAATGACCAGCAGAAAGAACCAGATGGCGACAGAGGTTTCCAAGCGTCCCAATAATGCCTGTGAGGTTTGTAAATAGCCGAGGATCGAAGCAAATGCAGCTAAGATCGGGGCAGAGAGTAATATCCACCACAGGACAGAACTTACTAAATTTTCGCCTGAGCCGTGTTTGTCCATATACAGTGGAATACCGGCGCGTTTCAGGCTGCTGGTGACCAGACTCAGGGAAATACAGAGCATCACGAAACACAGTCTGCCGAGGGTGGAGGTAAATTCCCGGTCACTGTAATGATTGAAGGTGATCAAGGCCATCATGAGCGGCACGATCAGGAAAATGGACAGACGATAAAAACGCATTGCCCGTTTTATGCGTTCTTCTGGCCAGCGAAAGTGCGCGATAAATAAGCCGTTGGGATGAGCAAATGCTGCGCTGAGCATAAATACCCACAAAACCGGCGTTGTTTCACGGACACCGTTGCCTATGGCATTCGCCATCGGGTACTGCCACGCATTTTGCAGACCATAGCCAATGGCTGACCAGAGCATGGGAAGCGGTAAGGCCGCGATAATAGACCAAAAAACAGTCCGCAAGGTAAGGGAAAAATGATCTTGTGTCACTTTACCGATACGATTGCTGGAACGCTCAAGAAAGGCATGATATTGGCGGTGTGAACTAATACTGAAAATCACCAATAGCAAAGTACCCAGCAAATAGAGCATGGAATCCTGAATGGTCAACATGCTATGGACCGCCGCTCCCAGCTGCGAGAACGTATCCAAAGACAGCAGGCGGGTTAGATCTTGCACCACCCGCAGCGGATAATGCAACGAGATGGAATTAACATCCGCGACCCAGAACAGATAGCGGTGTGTCGCATCTTGCACTTCTTTCAGGGCATCATTTAACTGGCTGGTGGCAACTTTGAGCTTTGTCAGTTCCAGTATTTCGTTGTCATATCCTGAAAGCAGGGAGCTTAATAGCTCTTTCCGGGTGCGGATAAGTGAATCATAGACTTGTTTTTGTGTCGGCGTCAGGGCGTTATACGAAGGTGATGTCTGGTCAGTGTCCCGCTGTGAACGTTCCAGCATTTCCTCATATTTCAACCTTTCAACCCGCAGTTCAACAATGTTTCTGTCAAGTTGCTGGGATTTGGGCATATCAGGGATGCGAGTGACTTGGGCCCTTAAGGCTTCTCCAAGTGCGGTTGAATCACTTAGCCATTGTGCCTGCTCACGAATGGTATTTAGTGTCTGGCGAACTTGCAGAATATCGTTGGCAGCTTTGCGTTGTTGTGAGCCAATGGCATCCATGCTCTGGGTTTGCTGGCTGAGCGTTTGCGACAGCTGACGATTTTGTTGAAGTTCATCCAACAAAAACTGTGGAAGCTTCCCACCACTCTGTTCTGCCAGCATTTCAGTATGTTCAAGTGCGGATTCCGCTTTTTGCTGGCGCAGGATGTTTAACTGGCTACGCAATTGCTGGAGTTTGAGATCCAAGCGCTGATAGCGTTTTTTAAATAAATCGGCGCGTATGCGGGCAATTTCCTGCCGATTATTGGCAGAAAGTTGTGCCATTTCTAATTCACTGGCTACAGCCTTACGAGCACCGACTTCGGCTTGGGCCAGAGTCAATTGTGCTTCAGCCAGTTGTGTGGAAGGTGCCCCCAAGGTTTGGAGACGGGAAGTCGCTTCAGCCAGCAGGCGTTTTGCCTCAACCTGTTGCTGAGGCAATTGATTCATGGAGTCACTGATTTCCCGGGTTTTATCCTGCTCTTGCTGTAGTTGGTGCCCCTGATCCAGCAACTGGCTACTGATCTGGATAATCTGTTGCTCTAAACTGTTGATAGGCTGATTAGCGGGAACAGGAGCGACCGCATCACTTTCAGCAAGAATTTTCTGACGCAGCTCTTTGATGATGGCAGGAAAATCATCAATGGCTTGTTGATACTTCTGAATGCGTTGATTGGCAGATTTTGTATCGTTAGTCCAATTGGCCGCCCCTTGAAGTGCTTGCGCGATTTCAGCATCTTGCGGGTTTTTATTACCACCGACTTGCTTCAGCTCTTGTTTCAGTTGGATGTCATCCAGCGGTGTTATAGCAGCCAAAGCCGGACCCGCAATCAACAGGCTGAGAAGTAAACTGATAATCAGGCGCACAATAAGGGGCTCCTTAGTGTCTAAAATTAACTAACGGTAGCTTGATTCAATGACTCATCAGCATTCACTGCTGGTTCTTCTGGCACAACAGACTGAGCCATCAGACCACCCATGCGGGTTTGTGAACCACTGTATAAGTTATTGGCAAAATTAATCTGATTGGGGGCAAACAGGTTAATCACGGTTGAACCCAGTTTGAAGCGTCCCATTTCTTCCCCTTTTTTGAGAGAAACAGCGCCTTCCCCGCCTTCTGCGGGATAAGTCCAGCGTTTGATAATGCCTTCACGCGGTGGTGTGACACAGCCACTCCAGACGGTTTCAATACTGCCGACAATGGTTGCACCGACCAAAATCTGTACCATTGGCCCGAATGCTGTTTCAAATAGGCAGATAACACGCTCATTACGTGCAAACAAATTCGGAACATTGGCTGCCGTCAATGGATTGACTGAGAACAGATCGCCGGGCACATAGATCATCTCTTTTAACAGGCCATCGCATGGCATATGGACACGGTGATAATCTTTCGGCGATAAGTAAGTCGTGACAAACTGCCCGTTACGAAATTGCTCGGCCAGTTGATGTTGCCCGGCCAGCAATGCTTCTACAGTATAGTAGTGGCCTTTGGCCTGAATAATTTGATCTTCACGGATGGCCCCGAGTTGGCTGACGGTTCCGTCTGCTGGCAGCGCCAGTTGATGGGTCTCGTTAACAATAGGGCGTATATCCTCTTTCAAGGGGCGAACAAAAAATTCATTGAATGTTGAGTAGGCGGTAAATGAAGAATTTTTTGCTTCATTCATATCTACTTTATAGGTTTTGGAGAAAGCCTTGATTACGAGCTGTGTCAGCCAGCCAGCCTTTTTATTGGCGAACCAGCCTGCAAAATTTGTAATGCATTGTTTTGGCAGTAAATATTGTAACCTGATTTTAAGATTATCCAGCACATCAACCTCTTGGATTTTTTCTTGGCAAATTGGACAAAAGTCTACCATTGTACCTGTCATTATTTTGAATGTCAGGGTATCGTTAATTATTGTCTTATTTTTGACCGTCTGTGAAATTTCGGCGTGGTTTAACTTGTGCCATGCTTTCCAGAATCCGGTAATAGTTTTCGAAACGTTCTTCGGCAATGATGCCTTGTTTCAATGCTTCCTTTAAGGCACATCCCGGATCATCCTGATGTTTACAATCACGGAATTTACATTTGCCAAGATATTCGCGGAATTCGATAAAACCTTGTGTTACCTGCTCTGGCGTTAAATGCCATAATCCAAATTCACGGACGCCGGGAGAGTCGATCACATCTCCCCCGAGTGGGAAATGGTAAAGGCGCGAAGTGGTGGTGGTATGTTGACCAAGCCCGGAATTATCTGAAACTTGATTGACCAGAATATCTTTTTCGTCATCAGGCAGCAGCGTATTGAGCAGGCTGGATTTTCCAACGCCGGATTGCCCCGCAAAGATACTGATTTTGTCAGCCAGGTGGGAGATGAGTTCGGGAATACCTTCGCCAGTCTGGCTGGACACTTCCAGTACGCGATAACCGATATCACGGTAGATATCCATGACACCATTGACCCATTCCCGGCTTTCCGCATCCAGTAGATCTATTTTATTGAGTACGATCAAAGGCTCGATATTGAGTGTTTCACATGCGACTAAATAACGGTCAATAATATTCAGTGAGAGTTCTGGCAAAATAGCGGAAACAATCACGATTTGGTTGATATTTGACGCGATAGGCTTGATGCCATCGTAATAGTCGGGACGTGTGAGAACGGAGGTACGTTCATGCACTGCTTCTACGATCCCATTAACTTTGACATCAGACTGGAGCTGTAATGCGGGACGCCATACAACACGATCGCCCGTGACTAATGAGCGAATCGTCCTGCGGATATTGCAACGTTGTATGGAAGAATCTGCGGCTTCAATATCGGCATGTTGCCCGAATCGGCTGATCACCAGCCCTTCCTGTGGCTCACCAAATTGGCTGTCATCCACTTCTGGTTTATGGGTGTCAGCCCTGTTGAGCCTACGCTGATGGTTGGCTTGCACACGGCGTTGCTGCCCTTTGGAGAGTTTACTTTTAGCCACTGAACCTCACTTATTTCATCTATTTTGCTGATTATCGCTGTGAGTGATCAAAAACGTTATGATACATCACGGATACAGACTACCTATTTTGAAGGAAACTAGGATATATCATGTCAAAAAGTGAGAACAATCTTATCTGGATCGATTTAGAAATGACTGGGCTAGATCCCGAGCGTGATCGCATAATTGAAATTGCGACTATTGTCACGGACTCGGATTTGAATATCCTTGCGGAAGGCCCGGTGATGGCGATACATCAGTCGGATGAGCAACTGGCATTGATGGATGATTGGAATGTACGGACGCATACTGCCAGTGGGTTAGTTGAACGAGTGAAACAGAGTCAGTTTAATGATGCTCAGGCTGAAAAAGCGACGATTGCTTTTCTCGAACAATGGATTCCGGCCGGGAAATCGCCAATTTGTGGTAATAGCGTGGGACAAGATCGTCGTTTCCTGTTCCGTTATATGCCCGAGTTGGAAAAATATTTTCACTACCGCTACTTGGATGTCAGTACGCTCAAAGAATTGGGGCGCCGCTGGAAACCTGAGATGCTGTCTGGGTTCAGTAAGAAAAATACGCATCAGGCATTGGATGACATTAGGGAATCCATTGCTGAGTTAGTGTATTACCGCGAGCATTTTATCCAGAAGTAATTATCCAGAAGTAAAAAGCAGTACTCAGTACAAAATTGTACGTAAATTAATCTCTGCGTTGATGGTTAAACGGATAATCTGCCGATTTAATCATCAATCAGAAAAAAATTCTTTTTTTTTTGTATTTTAGGGCTTGTCAGAAGAATAATTCCTCGTATAATCCGCTCCCCGTACCGATGAAGAATTTCAAAAGTACGAATACCAAAATATTTCATATCGAAATGTAAGCGGGAATAGCTCAGTTGGTAGAGCACAACCTTGCCAAGGTTGGGGTCGCGAGTTCGAGTCTCGTTTCCCGCTCCAAATTTTCTTTCTCAGTTTTTCCTCTCTTCCCGAATTACCGAATCTGTATATAATCCCTGAAAAATTCTCAAATGCCTTGTTAATTCAAGAAAAAGATAGCATGCATGATAAATCATGCGCACTATCCCCGGCTATGCTTGTCGTCTTTCAAATTGCAGCTTTGTTGAGCGGGGCTGAAACAGATGTTCGCGGAGACCTTAAGGCGATTTCATTGCCATTCTTACTCTACGTGGTATGAGTGACAGTATGGCGAAGAGAGCCAGAATCAAACCAATCCACAGTGGTGATATCAATCCATATCCCGCTCCGATGCTTAACCCGCCAGCCCAAGCAATAAATGCCAGACCGCTGTTAATAACCGATACATGGACACTATTGATTAATGGGCCTGCATTCGCTACCCGCATAACACGGGTAATCATTGCTGGACTCATGGGAACACCCACAAGACCGATCACTAAAAAAGCAATGACGCTGATGTAGCGGTTCTCCGGGCAAAGCGCGAATATCAGCAGTGATACAGCCAATATGCTCAGCCCGATAGTCAGTACCGCGAAAGTATACCGATCAGCAAAGCGACCCGTAATCATGTTGCCAATGACATTCGCAGCGCCATAAAGACCGAGTACAAGGGGCACGATAGCAGGCAGTAATCCCGCAACTTCAGTTAGAATCGCGGAAATATAGCTGAAAGCAGCGTAAGATGCCCCTATGATTAAGGCACTTGTGGCATAAGCCGCCCAGAGTTTTCCGTTGCGAAATGAGGTGAGTTGATTGCCAATACGGATATCAGAAGTATTGCGCGAAGCAGGCACTAGCGCCCATACGATCAAGGTGCAAGCGATGGTAAATATGACAACTAACCAAAAACTCAAACGCCAGCTAAAATTCTGATCAATCAGGGTTGCTGCCGGTACACCTAGAACAGTTGCCAGCATCATGCCACTAAGCACAATTGACGAGGCTCTTCCCCGCATTTCAGTTTTGACTGCCTCGCCGCAGACTGCCAAAGAGATGCCGATACACGCTGAGCCGGCAACGCCGGTGATAACGCGGGCAATTGCCATCACCTGATAGCTGCTAGCTGTTGCGGCGATGATCCCGCCGATACTGTAGAGTCCCAGCAGCCAAAGCAGGGCCTGTTTGTTTGGCATTCGTAGTGTGACAAATAACGCCGTCAGGATCGGCCCACCAACGACCATTCCAACGGCGTAGAGTGAGATCAGATAACCAATATCCGCAACAGTGACATCAAATACCGTGGTTAACGATGGCATCATACCCACAACCATAAATTCAGAGGTCGTGAGTGTGAATATAGTCAATCCAAGCAAATAGATGAAGATTGGGATATCCCGCTGCTTCGGTGCTGGTGACATCATCCCTGACGAGGCTTTCGGCCTTTTTCCTTTTGATCGAACTTTATTCATGGTGTGGTTTGCCTAATGCAGCAGAACTTCGATTTGTGAACAGAAGCGTCAGCAATGCTGCAATAGTGTAAGCAACAGCGGCAGTTCCGAAGGCCCATATGTAGCCATCAATGGTATCGATTTGTGTTGCGGCGATAGCCATTAATGCGGATAGACCGACGGTCGGGCCGAGCTCCATGGCCGTGTTCATGACACCACCGGCTAATCCCGCCTGATGCTGTGGCACATTCATTGTGGAAAGTACCGCAGCGCCTGAAAATGCCAGTGAAATACCGACGGCTATCAGAACCAGACTGGGTAGCAAGCCCGCAATATAAGTCGTATTTCTATCAATACCGACCAACAATCCAAACCCGAGCGCAGAGATAATTAGACCCATACCTGTTACCCGGGCTGCGCCAAGACGACCAACCAGAGATGGTGCTATTTGTCCTATCGCGATGAGGGCGACGGCGAACGGCAAGAATGAGGTCGCCGTCATCAGCGGTGTCCATCCCAATTCTTGTTGAAGGTAGAGTGATAAAATAAAGTTGATAACGCCTGATCCGACGGCGGCAAGGAACATGCCAAACAATCCGGTGAGACGATACCGCTCCAAAATAAATCCGGGGGGAAGAAGTGGGTCACGGACGAGACGTTCGATCACGGCAAAGGCGAGTAATAAGCCAAGTCCAGTTAGCAGAGGGATCAGTACGATGGATGATGACCAGGAATGATCACCCGTCAATATCAGACCATAGCTACTCAGGGAAATACCGAATGTGGCAAGTATCGCACCAACCAGATCCAGCTTGGGACGATGTTGATGAGACTCGTCAATTCCAGCCGGCAGCAGGCCACGGGTACTTATTAAGCCAATGATCGAAACAACGACAGGAACGGCAAACATCCATCTCCAGGAAATCCACGTTGTTGCTACTCCTGAAATAACAAATCCCAAGACGGCACCAAGCACGGAAACGCCTCCCCATGTGACCATTGCCCGGGAAAAAGCACTTTGTTCCGGGAACAGCGCTCGCAGTACTGCCATTGCCGCTGGTGCTGTCAACGCTCCGCCCACACCTTGAGCAAAGCGCATGGCGACAAGTATTTTGAAAGAGGGAGCGAAACCGGCAATAATGGAGGATATGCCGAAAATAAATAAACCAATGGCGAGCATCCGCCGGCCCTGAAATCTATCTGCCAGCCGTCCGCCAAAGAGTAGTAGTCCGCTGAACGGGAGACCGTAGGCAGCAAGAACAAGCAGTAAGTCAGCAGATGTGAGATTGAATTCTACTGCAATTTTGGGAAGTGGGATCGTAATCAGTGCAATGGTGAAAATCAACGTGGTCTGTATGACTGCCAGTATCGTGAATGCTAAGCGTTGATTACTTTGAGTCGAATTTTGCCGTAGCTTATTGTTGTTTTTAGATGACAGATTATTCGATGGCATTATGAGAGCTCCTAATTGATAAAGTCGTAGTAAGAAACCAGTGACTTCACCAATGCAATACATTCAATTTATAGATTGAATGATAGATTAATATGACTTTAACTCTTCGTCAATGGAGAGCAGGTGATGATATTTTTTCTTTATTACCGATGGAGTGCAGATTACGTTTTAAACGTGATGGAGAACTGAGTTTTTTAGTGAAAGCCGCCAATCTTCGCCCATTGCGTCATTTAGCATATATTTTGAGCGCTTGGATTTTGATTGTGTGTAAAGGGCTTGCCATTGTTATCAAACAAAGCCATAATAGCGCCCATCTTATTTTCCTTTTTATAGAAAACGTCCTGTTAATCAATAGGTTACAGGTTTTATCATAAAGTTTTCTAATGTATGGATAATGAGAGCTGGTGGAAGTCCATCAATAATGCGGGAATAGCTCAGTTGGTAGAGCACAACCTTGCCAAGGTTGGGGTCGCGAGTTCGAGTCTCGTTTCCCGCTCCAAATTTGGGACGGTAGATTTTATAGTAAATTTTATAAAAGTCTGCAAGTCATAGAAAAAAGCGCCGGAAGGCGCTTTTTTCGTTTCTGCATATCTCATCTAACTTCATTAATGTCCAATTTTCATAATCACACTGCCTTTTTCAATTCTTTCAGCAATGTTTCCTTACGTCTCATCATGTCTTGTATCGCTTTTTGCTTCACATGACCAAAACCACGGACTTGATCGGGGAGTTCCGCAAGTTGCCGGCAGATTGCCAAATTATTGTTATTCATTTTTTCGAGCAGAAAATCAATTAATTGTTCATATTCGAGCAGTAACTTTCTTTCCTGTTTACGCTCTTCCTGATAGCCAAAAATATCGAAAACAGTCCCACGCAGTGGCTTACTTGCAGCGAGTAGATGTAGTATGGGAATGATCCACGAGCCATATTCCCTTTTTCCTCGCTGTCCCGTGCGGGGATCTTTGCGGTTAAAAAGGGGAAGGCTGAGGTGAAAGCGAATTTCATCTGTATTATCAAACTGTAAGCGGAGATTATCGAAAAAACCAGTTTTGACGTATAGGCGGGCAACTTCATATTCATCCTTATATGCCATCAGTTTGAATAAGTTTTCAGCAATAGATTTAGTCATATCTTCGGCATCAATCTGCTGAGCTACCAGTTGAATCTGGGCTATGCGGCTGAGATAGCGCATCGCATATCTTTCATTTTGGTAATCAACCAGCAATTGATATCGATGCATAATGAGATCGTCCAGACTTTTAATATCTTCTTGCTGATTGACAGCCAGATGTTTCTGCAAGATAGCTGGTTGTGCCGCCGCAATGCGACCGATGTGAAATGCTCGCCGGGCACTGTCGGCTGATTTTCCCAATTCTTGAATGGCACTGTTAATAGCAGATAGCGTGATTGGAATTGTACTGAGTTGCCAGGCATAACCGATTAATATGATATTCGTTTGGTTCCTGTCCCCGACCAGATGAGCCGCCATCATCTCTGCATCGAGGGAGTGTAATGTCTGAATGTGTTGGTTAAGGTTATCCAGCATTTTAGGGGTATCCAAATCCATCATAGGAACTCGAAGCATCGTGCCGATTTGGGTTTCATGGGTATTCAGTATGCATTTTGTTGCACCCCTCGACATAACTTCCAGTGAATTTTGCCCTGTTGATGCCACTAAATCAGCCGCGATAACCAGATTGGCACGTCCCCGATCGATTCTGACTTGATGCAGATTATTCGTATCATGAGATAAGCGAATATGGGTTATTGCTTCTCCGCCCTTTTGGGCAAAGCCGGTAAAATTAAGTAAACTGACGGCGCAATTATCCAACTGCGCGGCATTTGCTATCAGATGTCCGGCAGTAACAATGCCTGTACCGCCAATCCCGACCAGCAGGATTTCGTAAGGTGTCTCCATGGGGATAAGCGTTGGCTGCGGTAATTTATGGATGAGTTGTTCTAATTCGGTCTGTGAGATGATTTTGCTGAGATCGGGGCGAGGATTGGCATTTTCGACCGTGATAAAGCTGGGACAAAATCCTTTCAGACAGGATAAATCTGAATTACAAACGTGTTGATCTATCGTGCGTTTACTACCTAAAGGCGTTTTGACGGGAACTACCGCAAGGCAATTTGATTGTATTTGACAGTCACCACATCCTTCACAAATCAGCTCGTTAATAACGGCACGGCGCGGTGCTTTGGGTATTAAACCCCGTTTTCTTTTGCGGCGTAGCTCTGTGGCACAGGCTTGATCGTAAATGATAACGGTGACACCAGGGATCTCCCGAAAACGTTTCTGTATATCTTCGAGATAATCTCGTCCATAAAGTTTTACATTGGCAGGAAAGACTTTCTTACCTTTGTACTTATCAAGATCATCTGTTACGACAGCGACTTCTTTCACGCCTTCAGCAAGCATCAAAGACGCAATTTGCGGGATGGTGATGCTTCCATCCAGTGGCTGTCCTCCCGTCATTGCCACTGCATCATTAAACAACAATTTATAAGTAATGTGGCTTCCTGCGGCCACTGATTGGCGAATGGCTAAGTGACCAGAGTGAAAATAAGTGCCATCACCCAGATTCTGAAATACATGAGAACGATTCACAAAGGGGGAATGTCCTACCCAGTCAATACCTTCACCCCCCATTGGCAGGAGGCCGCTGCCCGTATTGCGATCCATCCACGCTGCCATGACATGGCATCCAATACCGATCTGGCCTTGGCTACCGTCAGGCAAGCGAGTTGAAGTGCTATGAGGGCATCCGGCGCAGAAATAAGGTGTACGCTTTGGCAGCGTGGCATCGTGTGGATTGAGGGCGGTTGACCATTCCGGGGGCACGGAGAGAAATAGGTTGAACTGTTGTAACCAGCCGGCCAGCGGAACGGCTACCCGTGAAGGGCGTAATTCAACGTCTGAGGGTAACAGTGTTTGACCAAGATGATTATGTTTACCTATCAAATGGACACTTTTCTGTAACTTAACCAGTTTATGTGCGAGCAGAATTTCAACAACGGCTGCTTTCTCTTCAATGATAAACAAATCGTTGACTTGTGTAGCGAGCTCGCTGAGAAACGGTGATAAAGGATAGACCAAACGGACATGGAGAAGAGCCACTCCCTGCCGTGCCAGTTTGGAAGGCGTCAGTCCTCCTGTTCGCAGAGCTTCCATGACATCCTGATGAGCTTTTCCAACGGTGACTAATAAGGCTCGCGGATGTTCACAGGGAGCAAGGAGGTAATCAATGGGATTCAGTTTGGCGAAGTCTTCAATGGCTTTGAGTTTATAGGCTAAGCGTTTCTCAATTTGCGGGCCGGGGAGATCAGGCCAACGCCAGTGCAGGCCATCTGGGCCGGGATCAACCTGAGGAATTTTATATTCAGGAAATGGCTTACTTTCCCTGACAGCGCTACTTTCCACGACTTCACTGATGGCCTTGAATCCAAACCATGCACCGCTTACGCGCGACGCAGCCCAGCCCCACAAACCGACATCAAGATAATCAGCAACTGATGCCGGATGCAAAATGGGCATACTCCATGCCATCATGGTGAGATCAGATTGGTGGGACATAGAGGAAGAAACACAACCGTGGTCGTCTCCGGCGATAACGAGTACTCCCCCGTGCGGAGAGGAACCATAAGCATTGCCATGCCTGAGTGCATCACCCGAGCGATCCACCCCGGGCCCTTTACCATACCACATGCCAAAAACGCCATTAATCTGCCTGTCTGGGTCTGATTCCACTTTCTGCGTCCCTATCAAAGCGTCTGCCGCAAGATCCTCATTGATGGCGGGTTGAAAGCGAATATTGGCTTGGATAAGTTCTGAATTATGTTGCCATAATGCTTGATCTAAACGAGCTAAGGGAGAACCACGATAACCTGAAACGAATCCTGCTGTTTTGAGATTGTGGATTTCATCCAGCTCAGCTTGAGCGAGCAGAAGGTCAACCAGAGCTTCAGTGCCTGTAACAAATTTAGATTGATAGTATCGAGCCATTTTTTTGACCCTCTCTGAAGAGAATAACCATCTAATTAGCGACCAAAATTGCAGTTAATCTATTTCCACAAAATGGTTACGACAAGCATAAATCTTATCACATGTTAGTTAGTTGTTTGTTTATTGTTAAATATTGGTAGGCTGATTGTTCTTGACGGCTGTTTTTAGGTATGACGTGAGATTATTGTCAGAGATGGCGAATGTCTTTTGAGCGTTTAGCACAGAAATGGACGTAAAGGGCTTGCCATCTTACCTTAACACATTCATAATGGCGCCCGTTCCTGATATGCAGGTGAAGAAAGTTATCTTGCAATTCATGCGGTTAACAAGTGTTAGAAACCAGCATTCAGGCATCTTAGGCTAATATTAGCCGTCAGCGACGCGGGAATAGCTCAGTTGGTAGAGCACAACCTTGCCAAGGTTGGGGTCGCGAGTTCGAGTCTCGTTTCCCGCTCCAATTTATAAAATCCCAATCCCAATCCCAATCCCAATCCCAATCCCAATCCCAATCCCAATCCCAATCCCAATCCCAATCCCAATCCCAATCCCAATCCCAATAAAGTTACCTCCTCACAATAATTTCAGCTAGCATTTCCTCATCAATTCTTCTGACTCCTTCCAACACAACACGATCCACTCAATTAATGCAGATATTCGACTGGGAACATAGTGGCTTTTCATTCTTAGCAGATGAACCGGCAATGTCGGTAGTTGCCAGTCAGGTAAAAGTCTGACTAATTTTTTATTGAGAATGGCTTCATTGAATAGCCAGGCAGGGCCAGCATGAATTCCCACTCCGCGACATACGGCTTGGTAGATGGCACCGACATTATTCAGATAAAAATTACCGGATAGCTCTACGTGTTCTACTACATGATCACGAGAGAGTTGCAAGCGGGTAAGGGAAGCATTTTGATGGAGCGAATAAATAACCGACTTATGATAATTCAGATCTTGAGGATGTTCCGGAGTTCCGTGTCTTAGCAGATATTCAGGGCTGGCGCATAAGACCCCGGACATATTGCCCAGATTTTTGGCGATCAGAGTAGATGCCGGTAACTCCCCGATACGTATAGCAAGGTCAATGCCTTCTTGCCGAAGATCCAAACACTGGTCTGAAAGCACTAAGTCGAAGGTAATATCAGGATTCTGATGTTGAAAAAGAGTCAACCATTGCGTGACATAGCGTTCCCCGAAATTTACCGGGGCGGTTATTTTGATTTTGCCAGCCAATGATTTATTACTGATATCACCCAGTACGCTATCCATTTCATCCAGTAAAGGACGCATTTGTTCATATGCTACCGTTCCGGCCGCTGTCAGACTCAGTTTTCTGGTCGAACGATTAATCAACTGGACTTTGAGTTGATGCTCAAGAATAGCTAAGCGTCGGCTGGCAACCGAGGGATCGAGGTGTAAGTCTTTTGCTGCTTTTGTCAGGCTTCCTCTCTCGACAATACGAAAAAAGAGATGCCAAAGTGTCAGATCATGATTCATGCTATTTCCGCAATTTATATTTGAGTATATAGCAATATTATTGCTGATTTTACATAAGTAAAATCAAACTTTCGAGCGCTCTTTATTGAAAGACACTTATTGAAAGACACTTATTGAAAGACATCGTGGAGAACATGGCATGCAGATGGTAGAGAAGAATTCATTGAGTCGCTACTGGGTTTTAGCGGCGGTTTGCATGGCAGGGCTAATTCTACCCTTGGAATATACTGGCCCGGCTGTCGCGTTGCCCGCGATCCAATCCGAATTGGGTGGCAGCGGAATTGCTTTATCCTGGGTTATTAATGCATTCGCTTTAAGTTTTGGTAGTGCTGTCATGGCTGCGGGAGCACTGGCTGATCAATATGGGCGCAAGAAGATGTTTGTGATCGGCATTGCGGGTTTCACGCTATTTTCGATCATTGTCAGCATTGCCAGTAATGTCGTTTTTCTGGATTTGGTGCGAGGTCTCCAGGGTTTTTTTGCCGCCTTAACGATGGCGGGAGGAAATGCTTCCTTGGCCCAGGAATTTGAGGGGCGGGCAAGAACCAAGGCTTTTGGATTGCTGGGAACGGCTTTTGGTGCAGGTTTGGCATTTGGCCCCGTGATATCAGGCGTTTTGGTAGAAACTCTTGGCTGGCGTTCTGTTTTTCTGCTGGGAGCTGTGTTCGGGGGCGCTGCACTGATAATCGGTGGTATTCATATGCGGGATTCGCGGGACCCTGATGCCGCTAAACTCGATATTAAAGGCTTGCTCAGCTTCACGTCATTTTTAGTATTGCTGACATTCGGCATCATGCAAATTCCACAAAGTGGAATAGGTAGCCTCACGGTTATCTCGCTACTCAGTGCCGCTGTAATGATGTTAGCTATTTTCATTGCCTGTGAGTTAACTCATGCTCGTCCAATGTTGGATATTTCCCTTTTTCGGTTCAAAAAATTTGTCGGGGTGCAATTCTTGCCATTGGCAACGGCAGTCTGTTTTATTGTTTTGCTGATATTGTTACCGATCCGTCTGATTGGTATTGAAGGCTATAGTGCCATTGAAGCGGGAGAGATGATGATTGCTCTGTCGGCTCCAATGCTTTTTATTCCCTTTCTTGCGGCATTACTGACCCGTTGGATTTCATCACCGATACTTTCTTGCATGGGCTTATTATGTGCTGCTATTGGATTGGCATGGTTAGCAAATATGCCCGTTGGAAGCGCACCGACAGCCTTAATGCTCCCATTGTTGCTCATTGGCGTTGGCACTGGTTTTCCTTGGGGATTAATGGATGATCTTTCAATCCGTGTCGTTCCGATTGAACGGGCAGGAATGGCGACGGGCATTTTCACTACAATGAGGGCTTGTGGCGAAGCTATATGTGTTGCGGGTGCATTGGCAATGCTGAATTTTCTTTTGCATATGAATCTGCAACAGGTTTCCCAACAATCTCCTGATGTCATTTCAGCCGCAGCGAATAATATGACAACCGGCAATTTTGAAGGTGCCAAAGAGGTACTTGCCAGTTTATCGGGACAGGATCTAATGACCATTTATAGTGGTGCTTTCAGTATCCTGACCTATACCCTGATGGGAATAACATTATTTGCTGTGGTTATTTCTTTTTATACTTTTAGACATTTTTAAATAGAAAATAATCTTATTTATATATTCTGATAATATAGCTTGTATGTTTTTATTTAAATTAACTTTCAGAATTTTTTTCATGACACCAGGGAATCTTTATCTTTTTTCATATAGTTATAAATTAAATGAAATAGAGTAAATTTTTTTAGCTCCGAGAAGTTAATATCTCTCTAACCATCTTTGAGAATCTGCTTTATAGATAGAATCATTACAATAGATGTTAGTGACACCAATAGATTCTCTCCCTTTGTGATATTTAACTTATGTGTCATCGTTACATTTGTCCTAAATAGGGGCAATTATCTTTATATTAATCGTAAGTGTTAATTAAAAAATCTCTCTGGTTGGTTCATATAGGCCACTTAAGCAGGGGATTGATGAGCGATATGCGCTCTCGTTTGCCTGCCGGATCATCGCAGTTGTCCCAGTAATGGAAGAGTGCCAGTATGCTGATGTTGCACTTTTTACCCACACTTTTTACCCAAAATAATCCGGCCCAAACAATCCAAAATAAATTGTCGATAAAGCGCTTGCTATCCTGTATCAACAAGTCCATAATGCCGCCTCATTTTTGAAGAGGCAGAGGAAAATTTCTCCACTAGCGTCTAGAATGGATAAGTAGTTTTTTATTTCTTTGCTGATTTCTGGTATTTTCCGGCACAATTCAATTCTCGTTTTTTATCCACAGTATTTAAGATTACGGTCACACTGAGTTACCTGATAACATTTTGCTTGTTACACAGAGTTATCCACAGGGCGCTTGTCAGTATTTGGATTTTTCTATTCATCATTAAAAATAATGAGTCATAATTAACTCATTGTTTAATTAAACTAATTAACCTCATTTAAAAAATAATTGATTAATATTTGTTCTTTGTTTGCCCGTTGATCAACAAAGCATTTTTATTTTATTCACAAGGAAACAGAAGGCTTTTTTAACAAGAAATTTGATTGATTGATTATTAAGCGTCTCGGGGTAATCCTTTAGTAATTGCTCGTATTAATCGTTTTTGTTGTGAGGTTTGTACTTCAATTGCATTGGCATTTCGACGGCTTATTTGCTGACCGATCGCCCAACGGATATGTTCATCCAAAACATCACTTATTCCAGTTCTGTTTTCCAATGCTAATACGATGTCATCCTGATAAGGCGCATTGCCCAAAGCAACTGAAATGTTGCGTAACCAACGCAAATAGCCAATCCGACGGATCGCCGACCCTTCCGTAATACGCAGAAATTTTTCCTCGCTCCAATTGAACAAATCAAGTAACTCAGGTGTATGCAGCGCTGCACGAGGACTGAAATCAGTCTCATCCGTTAATTGTGAAAAACGGTTCCACGGGCAAATAAGCTGGCAATCATCACAGCCATAAATCCGGTTGCCCATCAGTGGACGAAATTCTTCCGGTATTACACCTTCTAATTCAATCGTCAGATAAGAAATACAACGTCTGGCATCAATAGTATAAGGTTCAACAATAGCGCCTGTCGGACAGGTTGTCATACACGCGACACAGCGCCCGCATTGCTCTTCTTGCGGAGTGTCGATAGGTAAGGGAAGGTTAATCAACAATTCGCCAAGGAAAAACCAAGAACCTGATTCTCGATTTAATATAAGTGAGTGTTTACCAACCCATCCTAGACCGGCTTTAGCCGCCAGTGGACGTTCCATAATAGGAGCAGAATCAACAAAAGGACGAAAATTCAGAGTTCCTTGATATTCATGGGTGTTGCAATAGTCTTGGATCTGATCACCCAGTTTTTTGAGACGTTGGCGTAGCAGTTTATGGTAATCTCTGCCCAGCGAATAGCGGCTAACATAGCCCATTTGCGGATTGTTCAGTGTACTGGCAAAAGCGGCTTTCGCTGGCAGGTAATTCATGCGCACGCTGATAACGCGTAAAGTGCCGGGCAGCAGTTCGTGAGGACGGGCGCGCATCATACCGTGACGTGCCATCCAGTCCATTTCGCCGTGGTATTGTTTATCAAGCCATTCCTGTAATCTTGGCTCTTCTGTTGATAAATCAGTGTCACAGATGCCGATTTGCTGGAAGCCAAGGGAAATACCCCATTGCTTGATATTTGCTGCCAGAAGGTTCAGATCGAGAGGGGATGTCATGGAATATCAGTTTACTGCTGTAGGAGGAGCGTAGCTTAACATATACCTGTTGTCTTTCAAGTTGCAGCGGTACAGAAGATATTAAAGGATAATACCTGAGCTATGTTATGGTTATTGGTTAGACTATTTAACTGGTAAGCCTATTAGGTCAGACTCTAATTCAATAAATAAAATAGATATTTTTCGATGAAAGAACTCGTTTTATCACTTCCAAATGAAGAGGCTACTGTTGCACTAGGCAATGCAGTGGCAGCAATCGGCGATCGCGGCTATGTTATTTATTTATATGGCGATCTTGGCGCAGGAAAAACGACATTCAGTCGTGGTTTCCTACAGGCACTCGGTCATCAGGGACATGTAAAAAGTCCGACTTATACGCTGGTTGAACCTTATGAACTACAGCCACGATCTGTTTATCATTTCGATCTGTACCGTCTGGCTGATCCTGAAGAGCTGGAGTTTATGGGTATCCGTGATTATTTTGATCAGGATTCTATTTGCTTGGTGGAATGGCCACAACAAGGTGCGGGTGTTCTGCCTGCGGCCGATATTGAGCTGCACTTGAGCTACGATAGCGACGGGCGGCAGGCGCATTTTGTCGCGTTATCTGAATATGGTGAAAGTCTGTTGGATAATTTGAAGTCCTGATGAAGGAATACCCGACCATGCTGAATGCCGTTTTCGTGAATGCCCTTTTTGTGAATATTTTTGTGAATATTTTTGTGAAAATAAGTGTGAATATAAGCAAAAAATGGCATGCCCATTGGATGAAGGTTTGTGTTTTGTTTGTCATGTTGAGTCAACTGGTCATGACAACAGCCGTAGCAGCCACGTTGTCTAATGTACATGTGAGTAATAGCCCATCTGAAGCGATAGTCACGTTGGAATTCACTGGCGGGCATCCTGATTATCGGTTTTCCCCCCTGCATTCTCCTGAACGGTTGATGGTGGATATTCGTCAAGCGAGCAAAATAGCAGGATTGCCTATGCGTTTATCCGGTCAGGATTTAGTCAGACTGGTACGTTCCAGTCAGCCGCCTGATTCTCATCATCAGCGGATCGTGCTGGAATTGGCGCATAAAGTGACGGCGACGTCTTTAGTGAAGAAAGTCGGCAGTGGATATCAGGTGGCTATTACGCTGAAAACCAATATGCTGAAAACCAATATGTTGAAAACCAATGGCGTAGAGAACAAAACATCTACCTTTAAGAATAACGCTTCCCAGAATGATGCCTCTCAGAATGAAAGTAAGCAGTTACTGACAAAACCGGCTAGCCAAACTGCGCAAAGGAAAGGCATACATCCCGTTGTTATAGCCATTGATGCAGGACATGGCGGGCAAGATCCCGGTGCGATTGGGCAACGGGGATCAAAGGAAAAAAATGTTACTATCAGTGTCGCACGTAAACTGGAAATGCTTTTGCGCAATGATCCCATGTTTAAGCCTGTGTTGACGCGGAATGGAGATTACTTCATCTCTGTAGCAGGGCGTTCTGAGGTTGCCCGCAAGCATAGAGCCAATATGCTGATATCGATTCATGCAGATGCAGCGCCTAACCGCAGCGCCAGAGGCGCTTCTGTCTGGGTGCTTTCTAACCGTCGTGCAAACAGTGAATTGGGAAACTTGCTGGAACAGCATGAGAAGCAATCGGAATTGCTGGGAGGTGCAGGAGATGCCCTCGCTAATGGTACAGACCCTTTTTTAAGTCAGGCGGTGTTGGATTTGCAGTTTGGTCATTCTCAGCGCGTGGGCTATGACGTTGCGATGCAAGTATTGAGTCAACTGACTAAAATTGGTTCTCTGCATAAACGCACACCTGAACATGCGAGTCTCGGTGTTTTGCGTTCGCCGGATATTCCTTCCATTCTGGTGGAAACTGGTTTTATCAGTAATCAGTCTGAAGAAGAGTTGTTGGGTTCAGAACAGTATCAGGAGAAATTGGCGAAGGCGATTCATCTTGGATTGCGTCAGTATTTTCAGGCTAACCCATTGCAGGCGGCACCCAAGTAACCCATGTATGCCTATTGGGATAGGCTTTAAATTGTAAGTAAGGTCGAATATGGCTATCAAGATATTACCTCCACAATTGGCAAACCAGATTGCTGCCGGTGAAGTGGTTGAGCGTCCCGCGTCAGTGGTGAAAGAGTTGATGGAAAATAGCCTTGATGCCGGTGCTACACGTATCGATATTGATATTGAGCGTGGAGGGGCAAAGTTAATCCGCATTCGTGATAACGGGTGCGGAATCAGTCAGCAGGATCTCACATTGGCACTGGCGCGCCATGCCACCAGTAAAATTGCTTCACTGGATGATTTGGAAGCGATTGTCAGTATGGGGTTTCGTGGTGAAGCATTGGCCAGTATAAGTTCAGTCTCGCGACTGACATTGACTTCTCGTCCTGAAAGTCAGACCGAGGCATGGCAATCTTATGCGGAAGGCCGCGATATGGAAGTGACGGTTAAACCTGCCGCCCATCCTGTTGGCACAACAGTTGAAGTATTGGATCTGTTTTATAACACGCCAGCGCGACGTAAATTTCTGAGAACGGAAAAAACGGAATTTGGGCACATTGATGAAATCGTGCGTCGAATTGCGCTGGCTCGGTTGGATGTCGCCATCAATCTGAATCACAATGGCAAATTGATGCGCCAGTATCGGCCTGCCAAAGAAGAATCCCAGCATGAACGGCGCTTGGCGGCGATTTGTGGTACAGCGTTCGTGCAGCAGGCTCTGGCGCTGTCATGGCAGCATGATTCCTTGTCCATCAAGGGCTGGGTTGCTGATCCCATGAATTCGACAGTCGGAAGCGATATTCAATATTGTTACGTCAATGGGCGCATGATGCGGGATCGGTTGATTAATCATGCGATTCGCCAGGCTTATCAAGACCTGATTCAAGGGGAACAACAGCCGGCTTATGTTCTGTACTTAGAGGTCGATCCGCATCAGGTGGATGTGAATGTGCATCCCGCCAAACATGAAGTCCGTTTCCATCAGGCGCGTTTGGTACATGATTTTATTTATCAAGGTGTGGCTGCTGTATTGCAACAACGTGGCAAGGGAAATGAGTTGGCGCTCGGTTGTCAGGAGCCCGCTACAAACTGGATACCGGAAAATCGCCCTTCTGCGGGAGAAAACCATTTTCTCCAGAAAAATGTCACTCCAGCAGATACAGCATCAGCCCGACATCATGGCAGCGATAGCAAGAAAGAGCATGGAGAACGTCCGTATTCAGGTCGTGAAGAGCAACAATTGCATCATGGTGAAAGCTATCAGAAAAAACAGGGTGAGATGTATCAGAAATTGATGCAGTTTGCTCCGGAAGAAAAACGTCCGTTGTTTCCGGCAAAAAACATCCCAACGTCTAATGCATCAGCCTCCAATGTATCAACCTCCAACGTATCAACCTCCAACGTACCAGCATCTAATGCATCCGGCCTTGGCTCAAAACCTGTCACATCGGCACAATCGAATCAGGGGAAAAACAGCAGCCCCATTTCCGGTAATAACTATGATCTTGCTAATAAATATAATCTTGATAATAAATACAGTCTTGATAATCAATACGGTCTTGATAATAAATATAGTTTCGGAAAAGTATTGAGCATTTATGCTGACTGCTATGCGTTGATTGAGTCACAGTCAGGTATCGGGCTGCTTTCTCTGCCAGTTGCTGAACGCTGGTTGAAACAGGCACAACTGACGCCGGGAGAGCAGGGGCTTAAATCTCAACCGTTGCTGATCCCACTGAAACTTGCTCTCACTCAGGCAGAAATAAGTGTCTTGAAGCAGAATAGTGAGCTATTAAAGACTTTTGGCATTGAATCTACAGTCGCGCATGGAAAAGTAACCATTCATGCGGTATCGTTGCCTTTGCGTCAACAGAATCTGCCGAAACTTCTATCGGATTTGTTGGGCTATCTTGGAGAGCAGTCAGCAGTTTCTGCTGAGCAGATTGCAATTTGGCTCTCCTGTCATGTGGGTAGCGAGCATGAAACGTGGAACGTCGCCCAAGCTGTTCAGCTTTTGGCTGATGTCGAACGCCTTTGTCCTCAACTGGTGGGATCGCCGCCGGAAGGGGTATTACAGTTAATTGATTTACAAGCAGTGGTGGCACGTCTTAATCATGAGTGATTTAAAAACTCAACATCTGCCAACCGCCATTTTCGTCATGGGGCCAACGGCTTCAGGAAAAACGGCGTTATCAATCGCTTTGCGTCAGCATCTTCCGGTTGAATTAATCAGCGTCGATTCTGCGTTGGTTTACCGCGGAATGGATATCGGAACAGCAAAACCTTCCGCAGAAGAGCAGGCACAGGCACCTCATCGTTTGATTGATATTCTCGATCCTGCTGAAATTTACTCCGCAGCCGATTTTCGTCGTGATGCCCTGAAAGAAATGGCAGACATCACGGCAGCAGGGAGAATTCCACTCCTGGTTGGTGGAACCATGCTATATTTCAAAGCATTATTGGAAGGATTATCACCTTTACCCTCTGCAAATCCTGCAATACGGGCGCAGATTGAGCAGCAGGCAGCGGAGCTTGGATGGGAGGCATTGCATCAGCAATTACAGGAGATCGATCCGGTTGCTGCTGTGAGGATTCATCCGAATGATCCACAACGTCTTACTCGCGCACTGGAAGTTTTTCGAATTTCGGGTAAAACTCTAACTGAATTGACAGAAACGTCTGGAGAAATGTTGCCTTATCGCGTTCATCAATTTGCGATCTCACCCTCAAGCCGGGAAATTTTGCATCAGCGTATCGCCGCCCGTTTTGAACAAATGATCAAATCAGGGTTTGAAGATGAGGCAAAAGCACTTTATGCTCGTAGTGATTTGCATGCAGATTTACCCTCCATTCGTTGTGTTGGTTATCGTCAGATGTGGTCTTACCTCGCAGGCGAAATATCTCATGATGAGATGGTTTATCGTGGTACCTGTGCGACACGCCAATTGGCGAAGCGTCAGATCACGTGGCTCAGGAGTTGGGACAATGTGACTTGGTTGGATAGCGATCAACCTAAACAAGCACTAAATAAAGTCATACAGGTTATTAGTACATAAATTCATTGATTGTGTACAATTGATCAGTACAAATCGTCATTTTTGAGTAGTTACTTTTTCGAACCAATAGGTTCTTAGTTAAAACAACAAAATAAGGAAAATATAGAATGGCTAAGGGGCAATCTTTGCAAGATCCATTCCTGAATGCTTTACGGCGTGAAAGGGTCCCGGTTTCTATTTATTTGGTCAACGGCATCAAATTACAGGGTCAGATTGAATCTTTTGACCAATTTGTCATTTTACTGAAAAACACGGTCAGCCAGATGGTCTATAAACATGCCATCTCTACTGTTGTGCCTTCTCGTCCTGTGTCTCATCACGGTAGCAACCAAAATGCGCCTGCTGGCGTTGGTAACTATCACGCTGGTTCTAACCCAGCTACACAACAGGAAAGTGATGGCGCTGAGTAAATCAGTGGCCGTACCTGATGTAAATATAAAAACATAGGTAGGGAGACTTTACCTATGTTTTTTCCTATGGATTTTTACTCAGCCTGAGGGGTTGCGCCGTTGTTTGATCGTTATGAAGGCGGAGAATTAGCCGTTCTGGTGCATGTTTTCTTCTCACAGGAAAAAGATACGGAAAATCTCAATGAATTTGAATCATTGGTGACTTCCGCAGGTGTTTCTCCTGTGCAGATTGTAACGGGAAGCCGGAAGGCGCCTCATCCGAAATATTTTGTCGGAGAGGGCAAGGCGGAGGAAATTGCTGATGCTGTTAAAAATAGCGGCGCAGATGTGGTGTTGTTTAACCATACCCTCAGTCCTGCTCAGGAACGTAATCTGGAACGCTTGTGCGAATGCCGTGTTGTTGATCGCACGGGAGTGATTCTGGATATTTTTGCTCAGCGGGCAAGAACACACGAAGGTAAATTACAAGTCGAATTGGCGCAGTTGCGTCATTTGTCTACCCGTCTGGTACGGGGCTGGACTCACCTTGAGCGTCAGAAAGGTGGGATTGGTTTACGTGGCCCCGGCGAAACTCAGCTGGAAAGTGACCGTCGTATGCTGCGTGACAAAATCAAGCAGATTTTGGGACGCCTCGGCAAAGTCGAAAAACAGCGTGAACAGGGACGGCAGGCCCGAAATAAAGCAGATATTCCAACCGTCTCCCTTGTTGGTTACACCAATGCGGGAAAATCCAGCCTATTCAACAGATTAACCTCAGCCGAAGTCTATGCTGCCGATCAGCTTTTTGCCACCCTCGATCCGACACTGCGCCGGATAGATGTCAATGATGTTGGCACGGTTGTTTTGGCGGATACGGTAGGTTTTATCCGTCATTTGCCCCATGATTTGGTTGCAGCATTCAAGGCGACTTTGCAGGAAACCAGACAGGCAAAATTGTTGTTGCATATCGTTGATGCGGCGGATAACCGTCTGGATGAAAATATCATCGCTGTTGACAATGTTCTTGAAGAAATTGAATCTAATGAAATTCCTTCATTATTGGTGATGAATAAAATCGATATGCTGGAAGATTTTATTCCTCGCATTGATCGTGATGAAGAAAACCGACCGATCAGAGTGTGGCTGTCAGCACAGACGGGAGAGGGTATCCCGCTGTTATTGCAAGCGTTGACTGAACGCCTTTCAGGTGAAATCGCACACTATGAATTGCGTCTTCCTCCAGAAGCGGGGCGTCTGCGTAGTCGCTTCTATCAGCTTCAGTCCATTGAGCGTGAGTGGGTGGAAGAGGATGGTCTGGTTGGTATTGAAATCAGGATGCCAATGGTAGATTGGCGTCGTCTGTGTAAACAAGAACCAAATTTACCTGACTATGTTGTCTGATTGATTGGCGCAGAGCAACAAACAAGGTATTATTTTACCCGCCATTTCAAGGTGCTTATATTAAAGTACTTATAGTCATGGAGTAGCTGAGATGGCGGTGATGAAATGACTGTGCCAGAATTGCAGTGACTGAATGGTACTGTCAAAAGTATCACCAAAATAATATTGGTTGCTTACAAAAACGACGAAGTTCGTCGCTTCTGACCATGGAGGCCGCTGCCAGACCTGTCAGGGACGGGCACGACCTGTGAAGTGGGAAGCCTCACCCGTCAGGGTGGAGAGCAGTCACCTCTGAAAAACCAGTAAAAACTAAAAAGTGGAGCTAAAACATGGCGTGGAATCAGCCCGGTAATAACGGACAAGACCGCGACCCGTGGGGAAGCAGCAATAATAATGGCGGCAACTCCGGCGGCAACAATAAAGGTGGTCGAAACCGTGGGACAACTGATCTCGACGATCTGTTCCGTAAACTGAGTGAAAAACTTGGTGGTTTCGGTAGAAACAAAGGTGGAAATGGTTCTGAACAGAGCCCTAAATTTGGCGGCCGTCTGGTTGGTATTGCCGTTGCTGTTGCAGTAGCTGTCTGGGTTGTAAGTGGTTTTTATACGATTAAAGAAACAGAACGTGGCGTAGTTACTCGTTTGGGTAAATTTAGTCACGTTGTTCAGCCTGGCTTGAACTGGAAAATAACGTTTATTGATCGCGTAAGGGCCGTTAACGTTGAATCTGTGCGTGAACTGGCGACATCCGGTGTCATGCTGACATCGGATGAAAACGTTGTACGCGCTGAAATGAACGTACAGTATCGCGTTAGTGATCCCGCTGCCTATCTTTTCAATGTCACCAATCCTGACAACAGCCTGCGTCAAGCGACAGACAGTGCTGTGCGTGGAGTGGTTGGCAAATACACAATGGAAAAAATCCTGACAGCGGATCGTACTATTGTGCGTAATGATACTCAGAAAGTGCTGGAAGAAACGATTCGTCCGTACCAGATGGGGATCACACTGTTGGACGTTAACTTCCAGACTGCGCGTCCGCCAGAAGAGGTGAAAGCCGCATTCGATGATGTTATCGCCGCCCGCGAAGAAGAGCAAAAAACCATTCGTGAAGCAGAAGCCTACCAAAACTCTGTTCTGCCGATCGCTAAGGGTAATGCTCAACGCATTATTGAAGACGCTAAAGCCTATAAAGCCAGTGTGGTATTGAATGCACAGGGTGAAGTGGCAAGTTTCGCTAAAATTCTGCCTGAATATAAAGCTGCACCGGAAATTACCCGTGAGCGCCTTTATATTGAAACAATGGAGCGTGTTCTGAGCCATACCCGCAAAGTTATTGCGAATGAAAAAAGCAACAGCATGTTGGTATTGCCACTGGATCAAATTCTGCGCAATCAGACTGAAGCACCTAAGTTTCACCAGAATACTAAGGTAGCGCCAGAGAAAAATAACACGACGCATTCTACATCGACGCAAGAGCACTCAAGTTATAACAGCAATTCTGGTTATGACAGTTCTGGCTATGGAAATTCAAACAACCCGCGTGGTGATGCGCTAAGACAAGGGAGACCATAATCATGCGTAAGTCATTCGTCTTCGCTATTGCCGCCGTATTGGTTGTGCTATATTCGTCGATATTTATCGTGTATGAAGGTCAGCGTGGCATCATGCTGCGCTTTGGCAAAGTTATGCGTGACTCTGAAAATAAGCCTTTGGTTTATCAGCCCGGTCCGCATTTCAAAATTCCATTTATTGAAACTGTGAAAACACTTGATGCCCGTATCCAAACTATGGATATCAAGGCTGACCGTTTCCTGACAAGTGAAAATAAAGACCTGATTGTTGACTCATATCTGAAATGGCGCATTAAAGATTTCAGCCGCTATTATCTGGCGACAGGTAATGGAGAGATTGCTCAGGCTGAACTTCTGTTGAAACGTAAATTCAGTGACCGTCTGCGTTCTGAAATTGGTCGTTTGGATGTGCGTGGTATCGTGACAGATTCCCGTGGTCGCTTGACGACGGATGTGCGTAATGCACTGAACTTGGGAACAAATGAAGATGATTCAAGTGCAGACAGCGATATCGCTTCGGCGGCAGCTCGTGTAGAGAAAGAAACGAAAGGCAAACAACCAGCCCTGAACCCGAACAGTATGGCGGCATTGGGGATTGAAGTTGTAGACGTTCGTATCAAGCAGATTAACTTGCCAGATGAAGTCTCAGGCGCGATTTACCAGCGTATGCGTGCAGAACGTGAAGCCGTAGCGCGTCGCCATCGTTCACAAGGTCTGGAAGAAGCGGAGAAAGTTCGTGCGGCTGCTGATAAAACAGCAACTGAAATCAAAGCTGAGGCAAACAGCAAGGCATTGGTTTTACATGGTGAAGGTGATGCGGAAGCGACCAAGCTGTTCGCTGATGCATTCAACAAAGATCCTGAATTCTATGCATTCATCCGTAGCCTGCGGGCTTACGAAAAGAGCTTCCAGAATGACGGAAACATCATGGTACTTAGCCCGAATAACGATTTCTTCCGTTATATGAAAGATCCATCCAAGCAGCGTCACGACAAAAATGATTGAGCGGGTTTGATAGGTAAATTGCCTTAAAGCCACTTAATTGACAAAATGCGACTGATTTAATTTGGTCGCTTCTAAGCCACTGTAAAAAAACGTACAGTGGTTTTTTTGTATACTTCTGTCATTACCAATGTTTACTTAGCAGCCCATTTATATGACGAAACGAAATAACAGAAGTGACAAAAAATACTGAAAGGTGCTAAATGAGATGGTAGAATCCATTTTTAAGCAACCGAGTGAAATTTTGAAATGGGTAAGAACGTTGTCGTATTGGGCACCCAATGGGGTGACGAGGGCAAGGGTAAAATCGTCGACTTGCTGACTGAACGAGCTAAATACGTAGTTCGTTATCAAGGGGGCCACAATGCGGGCCATACACTAGTCATCAACGGTGAAAAAACCGTTCTCCACTTAATCCCATCTGGGATCTTACGTGAAAATGTCATTAGCATTATCGCAAATGGGGTCGTTTTAGCACCAGATGCTTTAATGAAAGAGATGAAACAGCTTGAATCACGTGGGATTCCTGTACGTGAGCGCCTGCTTATTTCTGAAGCCTGTCCGCTGATCCTGCCTTACCATGTTGCACTGGATAATGCCCGCGAAAAAGCGCGTGGTGCCAAGGCGATTGGTACAACTGGCCGTGGTATCGGTCCTGCATACGAAGATAAAGTTGCACGTCGTGGTCTGCGTGTTGGCGATCTGTTCGATAAAGAGAATTTCGCAGCTAAACTGAAAGAAATCATCGAATACCATAACTTCCAATTGGTTAACTACTACAAAGAACCTGCTGTTGATTATCAGAAAACACTGGATGACATTCTGGCTGTTGCAGACATTCTGACTGGCATGGTAGTTGACGTTTCTGACCTGCTCTACAAAGCAACTCAGAAAGGTGAGCTGGTAATGTTTGAAGGTGCTCAGGGTACGTTGCTGGATATCGACCATGGTACCTATCCTTATGTCACTTCTTCCAACACGACTGCTGGCGGAGTTGCAACAGGTTCCGGTCTGGGTCCGCGTTACGTTGACTATGTACTGGGTATCGTCAAGGCATACTCCACCCGTGTAGGTGCAGGTCCATTCCCGACTGAACTGTTTGATGAAACGGGTGAATACCTGCGTCAGAAAGGTCAGGAATTCGGGGCAACTACGGGTCGTAGCCGTCGTACTGGCTGGTTGGATATCGTTGCTATTCGTCGCGCGATCCAAATTAACTCTTTGTCTGGCTTCTGCATGACCAAACTGGACGTGCTGGACGGCCTGAAAGAAGTGAAAATCTGCGTAGGTTACCGTCAGGCTGATGGTTCTGTCATTGACACTACGCCACTGGCAGCAGAAAACTGGGAAGGCCTCGAAGCCGTTTATGAAATTCTGCCGGGCTGGGATGAAAGCACTTTCGGCGTGAAAGATCATAGCCAGTTGCCACAAGCAGCATTAGACTACATCAAACGTGTAGAAGAGCTGACCGGCGTTCCTGTAGATATTATCTCTACAGGTCCAGATCGCGCAGAAACCATGATCCTGCGTGATCCATTTGATGCTTAATTGATTATTTAATCTTTTAGCACACATAACCGGGCATAAAGCCCGGTTTTTGTTTTTAGGCCACTCGTTTTGCTTAATTTTTAAAATACCCACATAATGATGAATAACTAACGAAAACCAATATACAGACATATACCCAATGGATTTCGGGTAACCACGAGTATATTTTGGTTCCAAATAAACTCCGTTATATTCAGTCTCCCAGAGGTGAGTGTGCAGTTAACCAGTTTTACCGATTATGGATTACGTGCCTTGATTTACATGGCTTCTTTACCTGAAGGTCAAATGACGAGCATTACAGAAGTCACTGAGGTTTATGGTGTCTCACGTAACCATATGGTGAAAATCATCAATCAACTTAGTCATTTAGGATTGGTGAATGCTGTCAGAGGAAAAAATGGCGGCATTAGTCTGGGTAAATCTGCCAGCGATATCAGAATTGGTGATGTAGTTCGTTCATTAGAACCGCTTTCATTGGTTAACTGTAGTGCCTGTCAAATAACGCCTGCATGTCGCTTAAAATCAGTCTTGAATCAAGCGGTAGAGAATTTTTTGGAAGAGTTGGATAAACATACTTTGGCTGATATGGTTAAAGACAATCGTCCCCTTTATCAATTGCTTTTGACTAAGTGAAACAAGGGGATAAACAGCTTGCTGATGACAACAGAGGAATGACGATGTCAAAAGATCCTTTTCAGGAACGAGAGGCTGAAAAATACGAATCTCCAATCCCAAGCCGTGAATACATCTTGGATATCATTTCTAAACACACCACTCCGGTAAGCCGTCAGGAACTAGCACAAGAACTTCAGTTAACCAGTGAAGATGCACAGGAAGCATTGCGCCGCCGTTTGCGGGCAATGGAACGCGATGGACAGTTGGTTTTTACCCGCCGTCAATGTTATGCGTTGCCAGAACGATTGGATTTGTTGAAAGGAACGGTCATCGGACACCGTGATGGTTACGGTTTCCTGCGGGCAGAAGGCCATAAAGACGATTTTTATCTGCCTGCTGAACAGATGAAAATGACGATCCACGGTGATGTCGTTCTGGCGCAGCCGTTGCGTCCAGACAGAAAAGGCCGTGTTGAAGTGCGGATTGTACGGGTATTAGAGCCGAAGAACAGCCAAATCGTTGGTCGGTACTTTATGGATGCAGGCATGGGATTTGTCGTCCCTGATGATAGCCGCCTGAGTTTCGATATCTTGATCCCCAAAGAGGAAACTTGCGGGGCAAGAATGGGTAACGTTGTGGTGGTTGAATTGACCAATCGCTCAACCCGTCGAACTAAAGCCATTGGTAAAATAGTGGAAGTGCTGGGTGAGACGATGGGAACGAATATGGCGGTTGAAATCGCGCTTCGTACCCATGAAATTCCCCATAGCTGGCCACCAGTGGTAGAAAAACAGGTGGCCTCCCTGGATGAAAATGTCCCGGAGTCCGCTAAGCAAGGCCGTGTTGATTTACGTGAATTACCGCTGGTCACTATCGATGGTGAAGATGCCCGTGACTTTGATGATGCCGTATATTGCGAAAGAAAACGCGGTGGTGGCTGGCGTTTGTGGGTTGCGATTGCGGATGTGAGTTACTATGTTCGTCCGCAAACTCCATTGGATACAGAAGCACGTAGCCGTGGTAACTCGGTTTATTTCCCTTCTCAGGTTGTACCGATGCTGCCGGAAGTGCTGTCGAATGGATTGTGTTCCCTAAATCCAGAAGTTGACCGCCTGTGTATGGTGTGTGAAATGACCATTTCCGCTCAAGGCAAGCTATCTTCCTATAAGTTTTACGAAGCGGTGATGAACTCTCATGCCCGTCTGACTTATACAAAAGTCTGGAAGATTTTGCAGGGCGATCAAGAGCAGAGAGATCATTACAAGCCGCTGGTGGAGCATATTGAGCACTTGCATGAGCTTTATCAGGCACTGGAACGCGCGCGCGAAGAACGCGGGGCTATTTCGTTTGAATCAGAAGAAGCCAAATTTATTTTTAACGCAGAACGCCGCATTGAGCGCATTGAACCAGTTGTACGTAACGATGCCCATAAACTTATTGAAGAGTGCATGATTCTGGCTAACATTGCGGCAGCCCGTTTTGTTGAAAAACACAATGAGCCAGCGTTATACCGTATTCATGATTGCCCGAGAGAAGAGAGTATCCTGAACCTTCGTTCAGTCTTCAATGAGCTGGGATTGAGCCTATTAGGCGGCCTGAAGCCAGAACCGAAAGATTATGCGCAATTGATGAAAGACGTCGCAGAGCGGCCCGATCACGAATTGCTGCAAACGATGCTGCTGCGCTCCATGAAACAGGCAATCTATGAGCCTGAAAACAGGGGACACTTTGGTCTGGCGTTGCGCGCTTATTCTCATTTTACTTCACCGATCCGTCGCTATCCTGATCTGGCGCTGCACCGTGCGATCAAATATTTGTTGTCGAAAGAAAAATTAGCGCAAGAAGATAGTGCTGTTGAGCATAGTTGGACGCCAACCGGTGGCTGGCACAATGATATGGAGCATATGCTGCAATTGGGCAACCATTGTTCCATGACTGAGCGTCGTGCTGACGAAGCGACAAGGGATGTGGCTGATTGGCTGAAATGTGATTTCATGCAGGATCAGGTGGGGAATGTTTTCACCGGATTAATTACCAGCGTGACAGGTTTTGGTTTCTTTGTCCGCTTGAATGATCTGTTCATTGATGGCTTGGTACATGTTTCGAAGCTGGATAACGACTATTACAGATATGATAATGTCGGTCAGCGTTTGATTGGCGAATCTTCCGGGCAAACTTATCGCCTTGGTGATGAGGTTGAGATCCGCGTGGAAGCGGTTCACATGGATGAGCGTAATATTGATTTCAACTTGCTTTCAACGACACGTAAGGCACGCAATCAAGGTAAGACTGAGCGTGATAAGGCGAAAAAAGGCAAGCCAGAGCGTAAAAATGGTAAAAAAGGCCGTGATAATAAAAAATCAGCCAATTTTGAACCAGACAACGCTGTTCGCAAAAAGAAAAAAGCGGAAGAATCAACGCCAAATAATAAGCCAGGCAAAAAGAAAAAACAGTCAGACAAAACCAAAAAAATTACAGCAAAACTGAAAGCGAAACGCGCGAAAAAAAGTACGGGCGAATAGCCATAATAGCATTCAGTAAAAATAGTTAATCAGTGAATCAGGTATCAGTCAGTCATGAGTGAAATTATCTACGGTATCCATGCCGTCAAAGCTTTATTAGAGCGTGACCCACAGCGGTTCATGGAAGTTTATGTATTGAAAGGGCGGGAAGATCGCCGTTTAACTCCATTGTTGCAGGAGTTGGAAAGTATCGGTATCGCGGTACAACTTGCTAATCGCCAGTGGCTGGATGCCCAAACAGAAAGCGCTGTCCACCAAGGCATTATTGCGCGGGTTAAACCGGGGCGTCAGTATCAGGAAAACGATTTGCCTAACCTGTTATCTCAGTTGGATCGCCCATTTTTGTTAGTGCTGGATGGTGTCACTGATCCACATAACTTGGGTGCCTGCCTGCGTACTGCGGATGCTGCGGGTGTTGATGCCGTTATCGTTCCTCGCGACCGCTCGGCACAACTGAATGCGACAGCCAAAAAAGTCGCTTGTGGTGCCGCAGAAAACGTCCCCCTGATCCGTGTGACTAACCTTGCCCGTACCCTGCGCTTACTGCAAGAACACAATGTCTGGGTTGTCGGAACGGCGGGTGAAGCGACTCATGCGCTATATGAAAGCAAACTGACTGGCCCGATGGCTTTGGTCATGGGGGCGGAAGGTGAGGGCATGCGCCGACTGACCCGCGAGCATTGTGATGAACTGATTAGCATCCCAATGGCAGGTTCAGTCTCTTCCCTGAACGTATCGGTTGCAACAGGAATATGCCTGTTTGAAATCGTGCGACAGAGAAATACGCAGTAAAATCATTCTTTATTTATGATTGGATGATTTGAAAGAATAATAAATGCGTTTTTATTTACCCGTACCTTGAGTTTTTTGTATGGTGCGGGTATAGTGACGCGTCGATTTTTCAGCCGTATTAAACACGTTCCTTGCCTCCATGGGCCACGGCTGACCCTGACAGGAGGCTGAATAATCCGTAAGGAGCAATGCTAATGCGTAATTACGAAATCGTTTTTATGGTTCATCCTGACCAAAGCGAACAGGTTCCGGGCATGATCGAGCGTTACAGTGCGACTATCACTAACGCGCAAGGTCAGATTCATCGTCTGGAAGACTGGGGTCGTCGTCAACTGGCTTACCCAATCAACAAACTGCACAAGGCTCACTACGTTCTGCTGAACGTTGAAGCGCCACAAGAAGCGATTGATGAGCTGGAAACTAACTTCCGCTTCAACGATGCCGTTATCCGCAGCATGGTTATGCGCGTTAAGCACGCAGTAACTGAAGCATCACCAATGGTTAAGGCTAAAGACGAACGTCGCGGCCGTGATCTGGTCTTGGAAGAAGGCCTGGTTGATGATGTTGATGAAGCTGGGGATTCTGAAGAGTAATCACCGTGACAACCAATCGTTTGGTGCTCTCTGGCACAGTGTGCAAGACACCGATACGAAGAGTCAGTCCATCCGGTATTCCACATTGTCAGTTTGTGCTTGAACATCGCTCACAACAGCAGGAAGCCGGATTCAGCAGGCAATCATGGTGCAGAATGCCCGTTATTGCCAGCGGACAGTTGTTACAGGAATATACTCACAGTATAACGGTCGGCAGTCGAATCACCGTTTCGGGGTTCATTAATTCCCATTATGGGCGTAATGGTCTTAGTAAACTGGTTCTTCATGCCGAGCAGATTGAATTGATAGATTCTGGAGACTAGCCAAATGGCACGTTATTTCCGTCGTCGCAAGTTCTGCCGCTTTACAGCGGAAGGCGTACAAGAGATCGATTATAAAGATATTGCTACGCTGAAAAACTACATTACCGAAAGTGGTAAAATTGTACCAAGCCGTATTACCGGTACCCGTGCAAAATACCAGCGTCAGCTCGCTCGTGCTATCAAGCGTGCTCGCTACCTGTCCCTGTTGCCATATACTGATCGCCATCAGTAATAGGCTCAGTCCATTCACGACTTTGAGAGGATAAGGTAATGCAAGTTATTCTGCTTGATAAAGTAGCGAACCTAGGTAGCCTGGGTGACCAAGTTAACGTTAAAGCGGGTTATGCCCGTAACTTCTTAGTACCACAGGGCAAAGCTGTTCCTGCAACTAAGAAAAACGTCGAATTTTTCGAAGCTCGCCGTGCTGAACTGGAAGCTAAACTGACTGACGTTCTGGCAGCAGCAGAAGCTCGTGCAGAGAAAATCAATGCACTGGGCGTTGTCACCGTCGCTTCTAAAGCGGGTGACGAAGGTAAACTGTTCGGTTCTATCGGTACTCGTGACATCGCTGATGCAGTTACTGCGGCTGGCGTTGAAGTATCTAAGAGCGAAGTTCGTCTGCCTAACGGCGTTCTGCGTACTGTTGGTGAGCACGAAGTTCACTTCCAAGTACACAGCGATGTATTCGCGAAATTGAACGTTAACATCGTTCCAGAAGCTTAATCCCTGATTAGGCTCACGAACATGTGATAAAAAACGCTGGCATCTGTCGGCGTTTTTTTGTTTTATGCCTCAAAATTATTTTCTCTTAAATGAATCATCATCTCTTAACGAGAATTCGGAGCTTATTTCTCTTATAGTTAAGCCCAAGCCACCATCGAACTTGATGATAGTTCAATTAAACCCTTTCACGCGTTTACCCGTCCAGACAGTGCTGTTATGCTTGAGTCTTCACCCATTTAATTACAGGTATTTTCATGACAAAACCTTCTTTTGAGTCTATTGAAGCACGAGCAAGTTACGGTATCGGCTTACAGGTTGGGCAACAATTACAGGAATCAGGTTTGCAGGGTCTGGAGCCAGAAGCACTGTTGGCAGGACTGTGTGATGTACTGGAAAGTCGCGCTCCTGCTATTCCTGTAGAAGAACTGCATCGTGCACTGCGTGAGATACATGAACGTGCTGATAGCGTTCGTCAGGAAAGCCAACAGGCGATGGCAGAAGAAGGCAAAAAATTTCTGGCAGAAAATGTTCAGCGTGAAGGCGTAAGCAGCACTGAATCTGGTTTGCAGTTTTCTGTCCTGACTCAAGGCGAGGGAACGATCCCTGCTCGTACTGATCGTGTTCGTGTTCACTATACTGGTCGTCTGATTGATGGCACTGTATTTGATAGTTCAGTACAACGTGGTACGCCAGCAGAATTTCCCGTTAGCGGCGTGATCCCGGGTTGGATTGAAGCCCTGACTCTGATGCCTGTGGGTTCTAAGTGGGAACTCTATATTCCTCACAATCTGGCTTATGGTGAGCGTGGTGCAGGTGCATCTATTCCTCCTTACAGCACTCTGATTTTTGAAGTTGAATTACTGGAAATCCTGTAACTGACTATCAGTAACTGACTATCAGTAAATGACTATCAGTAAATGACTATCAGTAAATGACTATCAGTAAAAATAATTAGTCAGATCTGTTTTTCCTGCAAATCCCTTGGCTTATCCGAGGGATTTTTTTTGAATTTTTATTCGCCTTTTTAAGTTCAACAAAAAACAGTGATTGAAATAACATCTATATCAAACAACGACTGAACGGGTTACGCTCTGAGTTTTACTTTTGTAAAATATTTAAATATAGTTATACTTAAGTATAACATAAGCGAGGGGAGAGACAGACATGACTGCTGTTGTCATTCGCCAATCTGGCGGTGCTAACATTGTTAGCATTCCAAAGGCCATAGTGAAAACACTTAATCTGCATACTGGCTCAAAGCTAGAGCTATCTATTCAGGATAACAAAATTGTACTCACTCCAGTCGAAGAAGAGTTGACGCTGGAATCGCTGTTAGCAGGAAGCCCTAAAGAATGTTTCAGAGTCACAGATGAGGATAGAGAGTGGCTTGAGGCTAATCCTGTTGGTAAGGAAGTGATTTGATGTATATACCAGACAAAGGTGACATTGTTTCATTAAACTTTGATCCGAGTGCAGGAAAGGAAATCATGAAACGCCGTCCTGCATTCGTTATATCTCGTAAAATGTTTAACGAGCACACTGGATTTGCTGTTGTAGTTCCAATCACGAGTACAGCGAGAGGAATGAAGCTAGAAGTTGTCTTACCCGAAGAAGTATCTGTTCAAGGCTCAATTCTCATTCATCAGGTAAAATCCTTAGATTTTTCGGAGCGTCAGGTCAAATTTATTGAGAAAGCGCCTCAATATATTATTGATAGAGTGACTGAGCTAACTAAGGCCATCATCTTATAGATAGATATGCGAAAACAATAAAATACTCGCTATTTCAGTAAAAAATGCGTTAAAAATGTAGCTATCAAATGTTATACCCAAAATAATTTTCAATTTGTCACACTGCTGACAAAGCAGTGATTTGAAATTGCCGAAGGGAATAGCTGAACAGTGAATGCAGAGGTGTATTATGCTACAACAGATCTGCCAATTGGCACGTGAAGCAGGGGCTGCGATCATGGAGGTCTATCAGGCTGAGCAACCGTTGCAAGTAGAGCACAAGACGGATGATTCACCGGTTACCGCTGCGGATATTGCCGCCCATCAGGTTATTAAAGCCGGATTATTGCGTATTGCGCCTGATATTCCGTTGCTATCAGAAGAAGATCCGCCCACATGGGAAGAACGGCAAAACTGGCAGCGTTACTGGCTGGTTGACCCATTGGATGGCACGAAAGAGTTTATCCGTCGAAATGGCGAGTTTACCGTTAATATCGCATTGATTGAAGATGGTATACCTGTGATGGGAGTTGTTTATGTCCCGGTGCAGAATGTTCTGTATTCAGGGCAAGGCCATCAGGCACGCAAGGAAGCCAATGGACAAATTCTTCCCATTAAAGTTACTCCTGCGAAGCCACCCGTCGTCGTCGTCAGCCGGTCTCACCGGGATGATGAGGAATTACAAGATTATCTTGCTCAGTTAGGCGTTCACGATACGCTTTCGGTAGGATCTTCACTTAAGTTTTGTATGGTGGCAGAAGGAAAAGCCCAGCTTTATCCTCGTTTCGGACCAACCAATATTTGGGATACTGGTGCGGGTCATGCTGTTGCGATTGCCGCAGGCGCACATGTTACCGACTGGGAAGGGAAGACACTGAATTACTCGCCGCGTGAATCTTTCCTGAACCCGGGATTTAGGGTCAGTATTTTTTAATGTCTAAGTGATAATGGTTCACTATTTTGGAACCATTATCACTGAACGCTAAATTTCAGTTATTTTTTCAATTCTTCTTCAATGATACTGATAACGTGTGCGATCTCTTCACTGCTTAACTTGCCATCTTTGACAAATTTCACGTTACCCTTTTTATCCAGCACAATGATTGCTGAGCTTTTGGGCTCCAGTCCCCAGGCTTTTTTAGCCACTCCGTTACTGTCGACAATAAATTGTGACCATGGAAACTGTTGTTTGCTATCTTCGAGGCTGTTGCGAACGAAGACGCTGGTGCCAAAAATAGCATCATCGGTATTCACGATGCTGGTAGTCTGATATTTATCCTTAGGTAAATCAGCGTGTTTCAGTGCCTGAATTAAAAGATCATTCATCTCTTTAGCGGAACTACGGCCAGCGATATGCTGGATAGTCCGCACTTTTCCCGGAAGTTCAGCGCTGCTCCAGTTTTGGTAGCTGAACTTACCATCATTGAGTAACAGCTCACCTTTATCAGTCACACTAACTACAGAGACGGGTTGTCCCAATGTGATGTTATGTGCGAATGCGAATATCGGCATGAAGCTCAACATTATAGATAACGCAATGTTTTTTATCATATTTATTCCTTATTTGTCATGGTGTGGAATGTTATCAGGGAACTTCTCATTCAGCATAGCGCTTGTTAACTGGTCTGTCCTCGATGAATTAAACAATTTGATAACATTTAGAATAAATATTAAGTTAACAAAGAATTTTATATAAAATAATACTTTTATATTTCATCATGTTAAGAAAAACCAGTGATTACTCCTTGGTGGCAGGGAACAAATTTCCACATATGTAGTCTATACCTATTGCATAACAGTGATGTGCGGTTTGATTCACTAATTATGTGATGTAATAGAATGGTATCGTAAGAAGCATGGGAGGAAAAAATAGAGATGAAAATCTTTCACCATTATAACCCACTGAAAATTGCTCTCTACGTGAAAACCCTATTTCGTGGGCGCTTATACATAAAAGATATGGGGGCTTTTGAATTTAACTATGGGAAAATCTTACTTCCGAAGGTAAAAGACAAACGTCATTTCCATGTAATGAGTGAAGTTAATCAGCAAGTATTGCGCTTACAGACCGAAATGGGGTGAATGGCTCATTCACTGATAGATATGTGCCGTTATCGATAGCACATCATTAGTATAATCAACGGCCTTTCGGCCGTTTTTTGATCGGATTATTCACTTTTCAATATGCATCTTTGTTAGCTGCATATTGAAACAGAATGGATATAACTCGTTATTCTTACACTTCATACTGCTGATCGGTGCTGGATTGATTGGGTTGTGCGATGGTATCGACAACTTTTGTCACCAATAATTGATCGATTTTGTAATTATCAATATCCACGACTTCAAACTTATAGCCACTGAATTTCACAAAATCTGTGCGTTTCGGGATTTTCCGCAGACGGAACATCATAAAGCCAGCGATAGTTTCGTAATGACTTGAGTCCGGAAAATCATCGATATCCAATGCTCGCATAACATCTTCAATCGGTGTGCCGCCTTCAACCAGCCATGAATTTTCATCACGGACAACAATTTGTTGTTCTTCCTGCCCCTGACCAATTAAATCGCCCATTAAAGTCGTCATGACGTCATTCAGGGTAATAATACCCATCACCAAAGCGTATTCGTTCAGAATTACCGCGAAATCTTCACCTGTCGCTTTGAAACTTTCTAATGTGTCAGAAAGTGAAAGCGTATCCGGGATCATCAATGCATTGCAGATCTGGACACCGTCTTTCAGATTGAGGCTTTGACCACTCAGTACACGGTTAAGTAAATCCTTCGAATCCACATAACCGATGACATGATCGATGTCGCCATCACAAACAAGAAATTTTGAGTGGGGATGGGTGGAGATTTTTTCTTTGATATTGTTTTCGTCTTCATTTTTGTCAAAGTACACCACGCTTTCGCGGGAGGTCATGGCTGAAGGGACGGTCCGGGAATCCAGTTCAAAGACATTTTCGATCAACTCATGCTCTTGTTTACGCAATATACCTGCGATAGCGCCTGCTTCGACGACCGCATAAATATCATCGGAGGTAATATCTTCATTTCTCGCCATCGGTATTTTAAAGATCTTGAAGATGTAGTCAGCGAGGCCATTGAACAACCAGACCAATGGGCGGCTTATTGTCAGACAAAAACGCATTGGATTGACAATTCTCACGGCAACAGCTTCAGGTTTAATCATACCAATGCGTTTAGGGGTTAAATCAGCAAGCAGGATAAAGAAACTAGTAACAATGATGAAAGAGCAGATAAAACCCAATTGTTCGGCCCATTCCGGGCTCATAAATCTCAGGAATAAGGTTTTCAAGGCTGGGGAAAATGTGGATTCGCCCACAATCCCTGCAAGGATTGCCACGGCATTCAGGCCAATTTGGACAATAGTAAAGAATTTGCCGGGCGTTTCTTGCAGTTTAAGGACATGGGCGGCATTGAGGTTTCCTTCATCGACCATGAGCTTTAATTTAATTCTTCTTGAAGCGGCGAGAGAAATTTCTGATAACGAAAAGAATGCACTGATGGCACACAGCAAAAGTATCACTAATAAACTATTTAACATAAAGTATCCGTGTCTTATCTCCAGCGATAGGGTAGGATTTATTTGAATAACACTGGAGGCGAGATAAAAAATTATACAAATAAAAAATATTCCGGCGGTATGCCGTAAAATAAATAAATCTATACTTTTTAGGTATAGCCCAATGATTATAACATTGGGCTAACTGAACCGGCTAGTTTCTGTGCGTTGGAGGGAAACAGATCCCCATTCCCCCTAGTCCACAATATCCTTCAGGGTTTTTGTCGAGATATTGCTGATGATAATCTTCGGCAAAATAGAATGGCCCGGCTTCGCGGATTTCTGTCGTGATTGTGCGTTGATCACCGTTTTGAACCATGGCTTGCTGGAATTGCTCGCGACTGATCAGTGCCTGATCAAGTTGTTGTGGTGAAACGGTATAAAGGGCGGAGCGATATTGTGTACCGATATCGCCGTGCTGACGCATGCCTTGGGCCGGATCGTGATTTTCCCAGAACAGCGTCAATAATTGTGGATAAGTGATTTTGGTTGGATCAAAGACAATCCTGACGATTTCGGCATGTCCGGTTGAGCCGGTACAAACTTCTTCATAAGTCGGATTGGGTGTCATACCACCGCTGTAACCCACTGATGTCGTGTAAATACCTTCCTGTTGCCAGAAAAGGCGCTCAACGCCCCAGAAGCAGCCCATTCCGACATAGGCGATTTCCATATTTTCTGGGATGTTATCTATCGCGTGCTGTGTAATGACATGGTAGGGTGATACAGTTATCGGAGTAGCCCTACCAGCTAAGGTTTCCTGTGAGGAAACATGTTGGCGTTCATTGGCTGAGTTTGGCAAGATTTTCTCCCTTTATTCACGAATTTTATGGTTATGTGCTGCTTGTATATCTTTAAAACTTTACCAGAATTAATTTATTGCGGCATTTTTATATTGTTTGAATCTACCCTACAGATAGATAAATATTAGGAGTCCGAGTGTCACGATATCCTTTCATATGTGCGCTTTTTGTATTTATCGCAACTCCGTCGGCTTATAGTGCTAATTTACGTTTGAAAGTTGAAGGACTTTCTGGCGAGTTGGAAAAAAATGCCAGAGTACAACTTTCAAATATCAGCACCGATGAAGTTTCCCCTGATGGCCGTTTTCGGTCACGAGTGGAGAAAGCGATACGAGAAGGGCTTCGTCCACTGGGATATTATGCTCCCACCGTTGAGTTTACCTATCAAGAAAATACTCCGCCTGCCCGCCCTGTTTTAACTGCAAAGGTCACGCTTGGTGAACCTGTGCGAGTCGCTGAAGTGAATGTTGATTTAGCAGGGGGAGCGAAAACAGATCAAGATTATGCTGCCCTCATTAAAAAAAATATGCCGAAAGAAGGGGCAATCCTTAATCACGGAGAGTATGAGGATTTTAAGGGAGCGTTTACTAATCTGGCCGTCAAAAAAGGTTATTTTGATGCGGCGATGAAGAAAAGCGAATTGGGTGTATCAAAAGAGCAGCACAAATCCATTTGGGATTTCGATTTTGACAGCGGGCAGCGTTATCGTTTTGGTCCTGTAATATTTCATGGTTCGCAAATCCGTGAAACTTATCTGGATAACCTTATTCCTTTCAAACAGGGTGAATATTACACCTCGGAACAGTTAGCCGA
Source organism: Xenorhabdus littoralis (assembly GCF_033949345.1). Taxonomy (NCBI): domain Bacteria; kingdom Pseudomonadati; phylum Pseudomonadota; class Gammaproteobacteria; order Enterobacterales; family Morganellaceae; genus Xenorhabdus; species Xenorhabdus littoralis. The sequence continues at coordinate 20,919 of NZ_VCDP01000045.1, read as the reverse complement.
GTTTAACCGTCGGTTGGTGGATACTGGCTGGTTCAATTCTGCGGTTGTTGTACCGGATTTTAAAACAGGGCGCGAAAGTCAGGATAAATTACTGCCGCTGGATGCGTCCTTAGTCCCGCGTTCTGCAAATTATGTTGAATTGGGGGGCGGTTATGCAACGGATGTGGGTCCCCATGTTAAGGCAAAATGGAAAAAACCCTGGCTCAATTCCCGTGGACATAGCTTGGGTACCAGTATTAACGTCTCTTCACGAGAACAGATCATTGATGCATCCTACAAGATGCCGCTTAAAGCCAATCCACTCGAAGAATATTATGAACTGCAAACGGGTTATAAGCGTAAAGATATTAACGATACTATTTCGGACACCGCAACGCTGAACTTTGCCCGTAACTGGGATCGTTCCACGGGCTGGCAGTATGGGGTCAATATGCGCTGGAGTCTCAGCCACTTTACGCAGGCTAACGTAACAAATACCACCATGCTGCTTTATCCGGGCGCAAATCTCAGTCGCATTCGCCAGCGTGGCGGGACGATGCCCTATTGGGGAGATAGCCAGCGTTATTCGATTGATATTTCTGACACGACATGGCACTCCGATGTGGATTTTCTTGTGTTACAGGCCCATCACGTCTGGATAAGAACTTATCAGGATAAGCACCGTTTTGTGACACGTGCGGATTTCGGCTGGATAGAAACGAATGAATTCAACAAAGTACCCCCGGATCTTCGCTTTTTTGCCGGGGGGGATCGCAGCATCCGTGGTTATCAATATCAGAAAGTTTCACCCACAGACAGTAAAGGCAAATTAACCGGGGCATCAAAGTTGGCCGTCGGTTCGCTGGAATATCAATACAATATTTATGGTAACTGGTGGAGTGCGTTGTTTGTTGATTCAGGTGAAGCTGTGCTTGACATTAAAAGAAGTAATTTCAAAACAGGCGCGGGAATTGGTGTGCGCTGGGCTTCACCTGTCGGGCCGATAAAATTTGATTTGGCGACGCCAATCGGAGATCCGGATAGTCATAATGTTGAATTTTATATCGGGTTAGGGGCTGAACTATGAAGTGGGTAAAAAGGATCAGTATTACTTTCCTGCTGATTGTTGGCCTGTTATTGATGACGATGGTAGGATTGGTTGGGACACAAAGTGGTCTGCATTTCATGATTAACAGTGCGGCACGTTGGGTTCCCGGATTGGACATTGCCAGTGTCAGCGGAGGTTGGCGCGATCTAACGCTCAAAGGCGTGAAATATCAGATGCCGGGCGTCAATGTCAGCGCTGATAATTTATACCTGTCGTTACGGCTGTCTTGTCTGAAGGATAGTCATCTGTGTGTCAACGCATTGACGACTGAAGGTGTCACTGTTTCTGTGAATACGGCTGAACTCCCGCCTTCGGAACCGTCTCCTCCATCAAAGCCATTGACCGAATTGAAGACACCGTATCCTATCTCACTGGATTTGCTTTCTTTGAAAAATATCCACGTCAAAGTGGATGATATTGTCATTGCATTGGATGAGTTTAAGACAGGTGCTCAGTGGCAGGAAAAACAGTTAGTGTTAAAACCGACTGAAATCAGTCAATTATTGGTCGCACTGCCAAAATCCTCTTCTGAACCCATCGTCACGGTAGAAAAAGCACAACAGAGTGAATCTGAGAAATTAATGCCTGAGAAACCAATACCTGAGAGATCAATGCCTGAGAAATCATTGGGCGAAACCTTGAAGGCGTTGTTTGCCAAACCGCTGTTAGCAGAATTGCCTGATATCCCGATCCCCCTTGATATCACGGTAGAAAGTATTCATGGCCGTCAGCTTCGTCTGACCGGGGATACTGACATCACGATCAATGACCTTCGTTTACAGGCCAGTAATCAGGGGCAGCAAATTGATGTAAAAAACCTGAACATGCAAACACCTGAAGGTTCAGTTGCGATTCAGGGGACGGCAAAAATGTCAGAACAGTGGCCGGTCAAGCTGGCAATTAAAGGCCATGCCGATAATTTAACTCATCTGAATCTGAACGAACTGACCGGGCAAAAAATCGATTTAATGCTGGATGGCGCTTTATTGAAGCAGCTTAATCTCACATTGAATCTTTCCGGGCCTGTTACGGCGAGTCTGGATGCGCAGACTGAACTGGCAAAGGCGGGTTTGCCTGTGCGCCTGACGCTGGAAAGTAAGCAACTCCAGTGGCCATTAACAGGTAAACCGGAATACCAACTGGATGGCGTCAAGCTGCGCCTGAATGGCCAAGCCAGTCATTACGATTTATCCCTTCGCTCTGGCATTAAGGGCAATGAAATTCCTCCGGCTTTATTAACCTTGGATGCTGAAGGCAATGAAGAATTGCTTAGGCTGACCCGCCTGCGTTTGGCTGCATTACAAGGCAAGGCCGATGTCACCGGCGTTGTGGATTGGAGTAAGGCGATTAGCTGGAATGCCAAGTTGATTTTGGATGGCATCAATACAGTCGAACAGTGGCCGGAATGGCCTGCCAGAATGGAAGGTAAAATAGCGGTGCGTGGCAGCTTGTATGGTGGAAGCTGGCAGCTCCAGATCCCTGAGATTGACCTTCATGGTCATGTGAAGCAGAACATCATCAAAGCGTATGGCAAGGCATCGGGGAATGCGGCCGGGCAGTGGGATATTCCTCAATTTGATCTGTCTTTCGGGCGTAATACCTTAAATGTTCAAGGGCGGCTGACGGACGAAGCATGGCGATTGGATGGTGAAATTAATGCGCCACAATTAAATGGATTACTTCCGGGGTTAGCCGGTCTGATGACGGGTCATGTCAAACTGCGCGGTAATATGAAAGCCCCCCAAATTGAGGCAGATTTGGATGCCCGTGGTGTGCGCTGGCAGGACGAGCTTCGGGTGGATAGCGCCATCATTAAGGGCGATGTACGTTCGGCGGAACAGATCCAAGGCCAGCTATCGGTGGTTGTTCATCAGTTAAAGCAGGCGGATTTAACCATCAAAAATCTGGTGCTTAATGCGAAGGGCACCGAAAAACAACATGATTTGCAATTGAAAATTGAAGGTGATCCGGTTTCAGGCGAACTGGCGCTGAATGGCAGTTTTGATCGTCAGCAGGAGCGCTGGAAAGGAAATATCAATAATACTCACTTTGATACGCCGGTCGGTGAATGGCGTTTAAGCAAGGCGATAGCTGTCGATTATCAGAACTTACAACAGAAAGTCACGATTGGCGCTCACTGCTGGCTTAATCCCAACGCGCATATCTGTATTTCAAAACCGATTGATGCAGGAAGTAGCGGCCATGCCCAAGTTGCACTTGAACGCTTTGATTTAACCATGATCCAGCCCTTCCTTGATAAAAGTACTCAGCTCAAGGGAGTATTCAGTGGTAATGCGGATATCAAATGGACAGCAGATCAAGGATTGCCGCAGGCAAAAATTGCCTTGCAAGGAAATGGTGTTCGGGTTCGTCAGGTTATAGATGGCATTATCCTGCCGGTTGATTTTGAAACACTCACTTTAAATGCCGGGCTGGCTAACGGTAAGGCCAGTCTGGCATGGCTGTTCAAACTGGCCGGTAACGGGCAGTTGAATGGTAATGTTCAGGTGGCTGATTTAGAAGGTAGCCGTAAATTATCGGGGAATATAGATCTTCAGGCACTTTCCCTGAATCTGATTAAACCTGTTTTGGATAAAGGTGAAAAAGCGGAAGGAGGTGTGAATGCGAATTTACGTCTCGGGGGAAATGTCAAAAATCCGCAGTTATTCGGTTTACTTAAAGCTGATAACCTGCAAATGGTCAGCCATTGGCTGCCATTTGATATTTCTCAGGGTCAGTTGGCTGTCCACTTTGATGGTGCCCGTTCTGATTTAAACGGGATGATCAAAACCCCTAAGGGGCAGCTAAATCTGAATGGCCGTGCTGATTGGCGTAATCTGGATGCCTGGTATGCCAGGATCGCCGCCAATGGCGACAAATTACGTGTCACTGTACCGCCAATGGTAAAAGTTGATGTCAGCCCGGATCTGATACTGGAAGCAACGCCGGATTTACTGAAACTCAATGGTAATGTGGATATTCCGTGGGCACGCATTACGGTTCAGGAATTGCCGGAATCAGCGGTAGGTGTTTCTTCTGATGAAGTTATGCTGGATAAGAACTTACAACCGATAGAGAAGAAAAAATCGTCCATTCAAATCCAAAGTAACTTAAATATTCATATTGGTAATGATGTGCGCTTGAGTGCTTTCGGTTTGACGGCCCAGCTTAAAGGTGCGTTGAAAGTCCTTCAGGATCAACAAGGATTGGGTCTGAATGGTCAAATTGATATTCCAGAGGGACGTTTCCATGCTTATGGTCAAGACTTGCAGGTGCGCAGGGGGACGATCATGTTCTCAGGCCCGCCAGATCAGCCATTGTTGAACATTGAAGCGATTCGTAATCCAGAATCAACGGCGAATGGTGTTATCGCGGGCGTAAGAGTAACCGGCTTAGCGGATAAACCCAAAGTAGAAGTTTTCTCTGATCCGGCCAAATCACAGCAGGAAGCGCTGTCTTACCTGCTGCGTGGACAAGGTTTGGAAAAAGGAGACTCTGACAACTCCCAGATGACAGCCATGCTGATAGGTTTGGGTGTTGCCCAGAGTGGTCAGTTGGTCGGCAAGATCGGAGAAACTTTTGGTGTCTCTGATCTGGCTTTGGATACTCAGGGTGTTGGTGATAAATCTCAGGTCGTCGTCAGCGGCAGGATTACCAACGACTTACAAGTGAAATATGGCGTTGGTATTTTTGATTCTTTGGCGACGCTGACTTTACGTTACCGAGTTATGCCAAGATTGTATCTGGAAGCAGTATCTGGTATTGATCAGGCTTTAGATCTGCTCTATGAGTTTGAGTTTTAAAAATGCGAGTTATTGTTTATGGTAGCCTGAGGCGCAAACAAGGTAATCATCACTGGATGACGGATGCCCAACTGTTAGGGGAACACAGGTTGGAAGGTTATGAGATTTATGACCTTGGGCATTATCCGGCGGTTATCCGTGGTGAAGGGGTGATCGAATGTGAAGTGTATCGCATTACGACATCTATCCTGACAGAACTGGATGCATTGAAAAAAAATGCTCAGGAATACCACAGGGAACTAATTGAAACACCTTACGGCAAGGCATGGATTTACCTCTATAAATTGCCTGTTGAGGGATTGCATCGGATAACAAGTGGTGACTGGCTTAAGCGCCACGGAGAAGAATAAAAGGGCAGCGATTTGCTGTTGGCTAATAAAATCGAAAGCTATGTGCAATGAAAAACCTCTGTCCTGATAAGGAGAGAGGTTTTTTGAATCAAAACCCGCGGTTATCCGTCAGGATTATTTTTTCGCAGCGCGTTCGAAAGAAGTCAGGATTTCAGCTTTAGCGGCTTCGACATTATCCCAGCCTTCAACTTTAACCCACTTACCTTTTTCCAGATCTTTATAGTGCTCAAAGAAATGGGTAATCTGAGCGCGCAGTAATTCCGGCAGATCGTTCACATCTTTGATGTGATCGTATTCTTTGCTCAGCTTGGTATGAGGGACAGCAACCAATTTCGCATCTTCACCGGATTCATCGGACATTTTCAGAACACCCACCGGACGGCAGCGAATAACAGAACCCGGCTGTAATGGGTATGGTGTCGGAACCAGCACGTCAACCGGGTCACCGTCAAGGGACAGCGTATTGTTGATGTAGCCGTAGTTGCATGGATAGAACATAGCCGTTGACATGAAACGGTCTACAAACAGGGCACCAGAGTCTTTATCTACTTCATATTTGATCGGGTCAGCGTTCGCGGGGATCTCAATGATGACATAGATATCTTCAGGCAGTTCTTTACCTGCTGGTACGTTGTTCAGGCTCATAAAAGGTTTCCTTCAATTTCAAACCAAAATGGAGTGCGGGCTATTATAGCCAAAACAGCTTTAAAGTCCTCGGGTTTTTAGGTTGCAGAAAGTGACAGAGATGACGGTTTATCGATAAACGATTGCCTGATATTGAATGATGCACAGTAGGAAAATGCTAAAAATAATCGGGTAAATAAGTTGTATTATAAAAAAGCACAGACCCAATCATTATTGAGCCTGTGCTGACTTTTATTAATTATGACTTAACATAATGCGTTAGTCAGTAATTTGACATACCATCAGTCCTTGTGGCCAAGCAGCGAGGTTGCGGTTAATGGCGCGTACCCTAGCATCATAAATGCCATAATTTCCTGTATTGAATTTAACTTTAACGTTCGGGTTCTTTCCTGTTGCAGGATCCATTTTACTTATCTCATAAAATATTCCTCCAAAGTCGAGAAAATGCTTCAGATCAAATTGACGACTGTATGATGTTGCAGGATCTTCTGATTCAGTTATGCCAACATCGGTTCCCATCAGCAGAGTTTTTGTGGGATATCCGTATGAGTATTGAATATCAAGAGTTTCACATGATTGATTCGGGTCTGTGGAGTTATAGGACACGGTACCACCAATATGGGGGTTGACTTTCGTGTCCCATACCCCAAAAACATATGTTTTAGGATTGATTGTATAAGTATAGAGTTCCTGTTGGCCTGTTTCAGTGTGTTTGATCAATGCTGAAATCTTTATTGACCCTTGCCCTGGTCTATATTTTTCAATAGGGAAAGATAATTGACCGCTTTCATCCACTTTCACCATATTTTCCTTGCCCGGTTCGACGGATACTTTAACTGTATACTTCTGAGGATCTTGATTCCCAATAATCTCTACCTTTCCATCTACGATTCGTGTTAGGTCAAGTCTTAACTGTTTAGTTAAGTAGTGAATCTCCCCTTGTTGTGTATGAGAATAGAATTTTTTGTATACTGTGCCATTGTCATCCGTCGTACTTATTCTTAGCCCTGCTAATTGTTCTTGAAGCAGGAACGCCACAGAACTGGATACAGGATTCCCGGAACCTAAGGAGAGTGAGACAGTCACATCTTTAAAACCAGAATTCTCTGTACTGGTCAACCTGGCAGTTAAATTACCTTCTTTATCTGTTGTCAGATTATCAGGAAATTCGAGTGTAAGTCCCTCGTGTTTGGTTGGAGATTCTATTTTCCATACCGCGTCGGAGATACTTTGATTTACCAAAGGTGTTGTTCCATCTGCACCGACTATTTTTGCAGAAAAGACATAAGGGGTTTCACTACCAGCGACTAACGGCCCATCCGGTGAGTGAGTCATGGATTTTTCGATTTTGGCTCCCAAAGAGGTCGAATCAGGTGCAACAAAATTGAGTGAAGGAGATTCAAATACGGGGCTATTATCAACCGACAAGCCGATTTGAGCCTGTTCTATGCTTCGGGTACTGCTGAAGATCGCTGTAACTTCACCTGTATCCGCTGAGTAACTACCTGGTTCAACAGTTATTCCCGGCAAGGGCGATATTATGGACCATTTGACATTCGGTGAGGCAACACCCGTGAGTGGCTTCCCATCTTTCATCAAATAAGCAGTCAATGTGTGTTTTTTACCGTCTGCTTTGTAGTTGCCCTTGTCGTCTCCGGCAGGAAGTACATAGCGTTCGACAGCCAGAGAACTATTGACAAATTCGACCGGAGCAAACGTTTTTCTGGGACCATTATCAACGGAAAGTGTCGCGGTAATTTCATGGGTATTTTCGTTGGCACTTCTCAGGATTGCAGTCAACTCTCCTTTAGAGTTGGTTTTGTAATTGTCTTTCGATTCTATTTTCGTCTCAAGACCTGATTCTAACGTTGCGTTCCATTTGGCTTTGATCTCCTGATCCGCCAGTGGCTTCCCGTCTTTATCTAATACTCTCGCGGTAAAGGTATAATAATTCGTTGAGTTAGCAGCCAGTTTCTCTTTGGGATTAACCTGTGCATCATCAATATTATATTCGAAATGAGTATTGGTAAAATCCAGTGGCTTATCATTTATGGCCACTTTAGGCATACCGGCAATTTCCAGATAAACTGTGGTCTTCGGATCGAGAGGTTCATTACTGCCTAAGGTGGCAGTTAACTGGCCCTGACTATTGAGTGGGGCACTGTGAGTCCAAGTTAATGTTGCGTTTGGATTAGCCGGTTCGATACTCCATTTCACATCTGGGATCACTATATCCTTACCCTTGAGAGGGGCATTATCTTTACGGCCGTAAGTGACGGCTGCCGCTAGATCATAAGCGGGTCTTCCATCGGCAATGACAGGGCCTTCTTTATGGGGTTTAATGCTTCCGTCTTTGATGACGAAAGGCTCAACAACGATATCCATATTAGCTGTCTCAGTCTTCCTGCCTTCTTCTTCAGCCGTGACAGAAATGGGGTAGACGTTGAGGTTGTCAGGACCATTAGCAGCATACTGGTATTGAGGCAGCGTGATTGTGGGGTTTTGGGTATTGCTGCCGTTGATAACGCCACCATTTGCCGCGAACTTTTGACTGGCTTTCCAGAGAATATTCTTCACTGGTTTTGAGGAAACAATCGTGGCAGTAACCGGAATCATTTGGGAACTATACCCGCTTACGGAACTCGGCAGGGTAATGGCTAGTTCAGGTTTTTTCTTGTAATCCAGCACGATGTTATTATTTCTCTCAACGAGATCATAACGGCTGCCGGCCAATGTGCGCATGGAAGCAACACTGTCAGGTGAAATCTGATAGCTGAAAGGCATGCCAAAACGGTAGTTCAGATTGGCCAGAAAGAGGGTTTCACTGCTTCCGCCACTCCCGAGTTTATAATCCACCCCCATAGTCACCAGTGGGATAGGGGTATAATTCAGGCCAAATCTGGCAAGGCTGGGATCTTTTTGCTTGGTATCACGATTGAACAGAGCGACGTTATCACCGAAGTACTGCTCATAACTGAGCTTACCGCCAAGATTCGGATAAGCGGGTAAGAAGAACTCACTGTTGAGATCAAACCCATTGGCAGGGCGTTCTTCATAGGCATTGTCGTGCGGTGAGTCTCGCCATTTGCTCAAGCGCCAATAAGTATTGGCAGAAAGCTTGACATAATCCGTCCAGGCTTCTCCTCCTAAGCCTAATCGTTTATTATTCCCCGTTACATCATGGTCAAAGAAAGTATTTAAACCATACATCCAGTCAGGGGTAAAATAACGCCCGCCGAGACCCAGGTTGACGGTATGGCGGCTGTCTTTATTGCGATAACCTAATTGAGAGAAAACCAGCCAGTCTTCTTTATTATCATAGAGCGGTAATAGCAAATCTAAAGAACCGTTATCTAATTTGCCTTTTCTATCGAGGGAAAAATTAATTCTGGCTGTGCCAAATTGGGACAACCATTTTTGAGTCTCTGTGTTTATAGTGCTATTTATTTTTCCCAAGGCGTAGGATTTTGCCTGCTCCGTTAGTTGGGATGGGGAAGAAGAAAGCATACTACCGACCCGCTGAACATTCTGGGCAATGACGCCTGCTGTATCATCTTCCTTATTATCGATGTTATTTTCATGCAACGATTTCTGTAAGAACTTTCTTTCAGTTTTCTTATCGTAACTTTCTTCACCTGCCGAAAATGCACTCATCGGAGTAAAGGGTAAAAAAAGCGAATACGCGAGAACAGAAAGGCGAAAAACTTTATGATTAAAATACGAGTCCATATATGAGTACCTCATAAAATATGGGCTGTTGCCAGCGCTTCTGTGTTACACCTTTGACGTTTAAAATTAAAGCCTTACTGGGTATAGATATCTCATTAATATAAAAAGGATAATATTCCCCATGCCTACATACATTAGGAAATATTTTATTGTTCTGCGTAATGAAAAATTGTTATCGGTTGATAACAAAAAGTTTTCATCTTATTTTCTATGATGATTTTATTTTTATGAAAATATTTTTCAGTAATGCTGATGTTTTTTATTTAGCATGTGATTAAATATTTATGGCTATATTTATGGCTGTATTTATAGCTGCATCTATAATGCAGTGAAGGAGAGCGGACAGGAAATAACGCTGTTATTTGATAATAGATTTAAAGATAAAAAAGGAATTTAAAAGAGGCGAAATTTCGCCTCCTTAATTATTAACAATCAATAAAACCGCTTATTCATCAGGAAATTCGGCCATAAAGCTTTCTGCTTTCTCGACCATTGATTGTGTACCGACAAAGAAAGGGACACGTTGATGTAGTTCGCTTGGCACGATATCCAAAATGCGGTTTGCACCGTCACTGGCTTTTCCACCCGCCTGTTCTGCCAAGAATGCAATCGGGTTGCACTCGTACAGTAGGCGTAGTTTACCTGTTGGGTGAGTTGCCGTACTTGGATAAATATAGATGCCACCTTTCAGCAGGTTGCGATGGAAATCAGCAACCAGAGAGCCAATATAACGGGTAGTATAAGGGCGCTGTGTTGCTTCGTCCTGCTCCTGACAATATTTGATGTACTTCTTCACGCCCAATGGGAATTTGATGTAGTTCCCTTCGTTGATAGAGTACATATTGCCTTTTTCCGGGAACTGCACTTTTTCATGGGTCAGACAGAAAACGCCAAGGGAAGGATCGTAAGTGAATGTATGAACACCATAACCCGTCGTATAGACCAGCATTGTGGATGAGCCATAAACCACATAACCTGCTGCTACCTGACGATGCCCCGGTTGTAGGAAATCCTCTTCGGTCACAGGCTGCCCGATAGGCGTAATTCGATGGTAAATTGAGAAAATAGTCCCGACGGAAACGTTTACATCAATATTCGAAGAACCATCCAGTGGATCCATCAAAACAACATATTTGGCAGTTTCTGCACGATCGCCATCAAAAATAACGATTTCATCTTCTTCCTCGGAAGCAATACCTGCCACTTCACCTCGTGCTTTCAGTGCTGCCTTGAGTTTCTCATTAGCATACAAGTCCAGTTTCATCTGAACTTCACCCTGAACATTGGAAACACCACTTGCGCCTAAAATGTCTACCAAGCCAGCTTTGTTGATATCCCTGTGAATGATTTTTGCGCCTAACTTGATGGCAGACAGCAGAGCGGTCAGTTCACCTGTAGCATGAGAAAAGTCTTGCTGTTTTTCGACGATGAATTCGCCTAATGTTTTCATGACAAAGGCCCTGAATTTGATTGTGGTTTTTAAGAAGCGTGCTTCACTTTTTGTGTTGCACTCATGCGCGGGCAGTTTAGCTAAAGAATGAGATCATTGATAGGTCATTACATTTCTTATATTCGAATTGATGGTTAGAATAGTGATACAGTTCATGATATCGGATAGAAATAAATGCGTATTCATATTCTTGGCATCTGCGGTACTTTCATGGGAGGACTGGCTATCCTTGCCCGTTCACTAGGGCATGAGGTGACCGGTTCTGATGCCAATGTGTATCCACCAATGAGCACTCTGCTGGAAAAACAGGGCATTGCGCTGATTCAGGGATACGATCCTGCACAACTCGATCCTGTACCAGATATGGTCATCATCGGTAACGCTATGACACGGGGAAATCCTTGTGTGGAAGCCGTACTGGATCGTGGAATTCCTTATACCTCCGGCCCACAATGGCTGCATGATCATGTGTTACCGGAACGCTGGGTATTGGCTGTCGCGGGAACTCACGGAAAAACAACAACAGCCGGTATGCTGGCATGGATTCTGGAAGCTTGTGGCTATAAACCGGGATTTTTGATTGGTGGCGTTCCGGGGAATTTTGATGTTTCGGCGCAAATCGGTGAAAGCCCGTTTTTTGTGATTGAAGCGGATGAATATGACAGCGCCTTTTTTGATAAGCGTGCAAAATTCGTTCATTACAGTCCTCGCACACTGATCATGAATAACCTTGAATTTGACCATGCCGATATTTTCGAAAATTTGGCCTCTATTCAAAAGCAATTTCATCATCTTGTCAGAGTTGTACCGGGCACGGGTAAGATCATTGTTCCTGATAATGACATTAACCTGAAGCATGTCCTTTCGATGGGATGCTGGAGTGAGCTGGAGCAACTTGGTGACAGCGGAAACTGGCAGGTAAAGAAAGTCAGTCAGGATAGCAGCAATTACCAAGTATTCCATCATGGCGAATTAGTTGGTGAAGTGAACTGGTCATTAGTCGGTGAACACAATATGCATAATGGCTTAAGCGCGATTGCGGCTGCCCATCATGTTGGGGTTCAACCTGCGGATGCCTGTCAGGCACTGGACGAATTTATCAATGCCCGTCGCCGCCTTGAGTTGCTGGGGGTAGTCAATGGGATCTCGGTTTATGATGATTTTGCCCATCATCCGACAGCCATCTTAGCCACATTGGAAGCGCTGAGGAGTAAAGTCGGTGGAATGGCTCGTATTCTTGTCGTACTGGAACCTCGTTCTAATACCATGAAAATGGGTATGAGCAAAAATGATATCGCGCCTTCGATGGGACGCGCCGATGAAGTGTTCCTTTATCAGCCAGCCAATATTCCGTGGCAGGTTGTTGAAATTGCGGAACAGTGCATTCAGCCTGCGCGTTGGAGTGCGGACATTAATACTTTAGTGCGGATGATTGTTGAAACGGCACAGCCGGGTGACCATATCCTTATCATGAGTAATGGCGGATTTGGTGGCATTCACGATAAATTAATGACTGAATTGGTTGCGAAAGTAAACGCTGCCTGATTGGAAAATTTCTTTGATTAATTAACCCGAACTCTGTTTTAAGAAAGGAAAGAAAAAAGGCACTCATCAGCCCGACGCGTTCGGGCTTTTTTGTTCCCGCTATCCAGACTCGGCTCCACCATCAGTATGTCCACACAAAACACCCATAAAAGGGTTTTTTATGTGCTGATATAATAGTTATAATATTTAACTTTACACAAAACATCCTTAATGAAGGTCTTAATGTGGAGGTGGTGGAATGGATAAGATTACTGCAATTAAAACATTCGACGAATTCAGCAAGATGGGAAAAAACATTTTCCTCTTGCAGGATTTGGCGGTCATCTTTGCTGATGAAGCGCCACGAACATTGAAAAAGTCCATTGATCGCCTTATCAAGGCCGGGTTGTTGGTGCGCATCACCAAAGGGGTCTATGCAAATGCACTCGCGAGCCTCGGGCCTTATCCGCTGGAGAGTATCGCAATCAATATCCGACGCGGCGAATACAGCTACATCAGCTTAGAGTCAGCGTTGTCCCAATATGGGATTATCTCCCAAATCCCTATCGACAGACTCACGATCATGTCTACCGGCAGGTCAGGGGAATTTGAAACACCGTGGGGTGTTATTGAGATCACGCACACAAACAAGAAACCGAGCGAAATCCTGAAAGGAACGCTGGAAAACCGTGGACCAATGCGTATCGCAAGAAAGGAAACGGCTCTTCGTGATTTAAGGAGAGTGGGCAGAAACACACACCTGATTCAAAGGGAGGAATGGGGTCATGCCTGATAAAACCGATTTTAATATTCTTGTCGATGAAATCGTTACACAGGACGGGTTTGCCAACATCAGACCTGTAGTTGAGAAAGAGCTGCTGCACTATGACATTTTGTATTGCCTGGCTAAAGATGGTTTGCTGAGAAAGCTTACCTTTCAGGGAGGCACGTCACTAAGGCTCTGCTATGGTTCCAACCGATTCAGTGAAGATTTGGACTTTGCAGGTGGCCGTGATTTTTGTTCGGCAGATCTGAGTAGGATTAAAGAGAGTGTCGAAAGCTATCTGGGTGCACGTTACGGCCTTGAGGTTACCGTAAAGGAACCTAATGCACTCAGAAAAGCGCCAGAGTATGCCGATGTGAAAATCGATAAATGGCAAATTTCTGTTACAACATCCCCAGAGCGTAAGGACTTACCAAAGCAGCGCATCAAAATTGAGATCGCTAACATCCCGGCCTATACAAAGAATCCGCGCCCATTAACGCGCAACTACCCTGTGTTGCCTGATGGCTACGCCGAAACTATCGTGTTGGTAGAAGAGTTAACAGAAATCATGGCGGATAAACTGGTTTCATTCCCTGCGACAACCAAGCATATTCGTCACCGTGACATGTGGGATTTGGTCTGGCTGAAACAACAGGGAGTTGAGCCTGACACCGATCTGATCGAGCGCAAGCTATCGGATTATTATTTAACTGATTTTGGTGAACGGCTTCAGGCACGATTGGACTCGATTGAAAACCTTATCGCTTCAGGCACATTTCAGGAAGAAATGAAGCGGTTTATTCCTGCGCCCGTTTACAACAGGACTATCGGGCAGACAGACTTCATGCGCTACCTCGAAACCACCCTGAAAGAATTACTCACTACAGTGCAAAAGGCGTTGTACTCATCAGCGACCAACACCGTTCCTTTCAAGATGTAAAGGGTATTTTTCACCAGATTTAAGTGATGAACTGGAGGCAGAAGGGATAACACTTATCACACGTGTTCATTGGTCTGAGAATACCTTCAGTTAAAATCCCACCTTGCTGTTATCTGACAAAGCAAGGTGAGATGACCTGAGCCTTATTGTTCATTGGATGAGTATTGGATTTATCATAGTGAGTATCAAATTTTATATGAATAAAAAATAAGGGTGTAATATTTTTTGATATACCTATTAATAATTATTTAATTAAATGAGTTAAATATATCTGATGGATACATATGATATATTATAGGTAGGTAATAGAATGGCTCTCCATAGATATATGGATATTAAACTTCCAATTAATCGCATTAACGGTAGGTTAGTAGCAGGTTAAAGCCTTCTTAAGTAGAATTTGAATTCTAGTGTAGGTATATCTATCGTGAATGTGTCTGAAAAATTTACGTTTTGTTATTTCATTTCTATTGAGAATATTTGTTTAATGTTAATGTCATGTAAAATATTTTTTATAACATAGTTTCCCTCTAATACCTTAGGTGTGAAATTTAATCACCAATATAAATAATATCACACGAAACTTCACTATTATATTCTAATAACCAACCCTAATTATAAACTTTGGTGATAAATATCAATCGGAATATTTCTATATCATTCTTTGATCTGAATTAAGTATATAAACGTATCACTATATTAGTGTCTGTTATCAAATGCTGTGCCCTATTAGAAATTAGAACGATGTTTAGTTGATAGATCAAAACCTGACGCTTTGGAATTATAAAATGAATGTGCCACATAGCCACAACCTATCATTAGAGAATCCTCTTACTTCCTCTCATGAATTATCACTTAGTTCTACTCAGCAAGTCGTTTGGCTTGACCAAATTCTTCATCCTGACACTTCAACTTACAACATCAGTACATTGGTCTGTATTGATGGAGATCTGGATGAAGTATTGTTCACTCAGGCCTTTGAAGCTGTTGTTTCTCGCCATGAAGCATTGCGCTTACGGCTTGTGGATACCCACGGATTACCTCGCCAAAAACTCGTCGATACTCTCTCAGTATCTTTAGCTGTGCACGATTTTTCACAATATGCTGATGCAGAAATCCAAGCCGCCCAGCAAATTCACATGACTTTTATTCGCCCGTTCAATTTGCATGGAGAGCTGTGGCGTTCCGAGTTACTGCGAGTCAGCGATACACGCTGGTACTGGCAATTTTGCTGTCATCATTTGATCTCAGATGGTCTGGGTTTGAGACTGGTTATCAAAGATCTTGCAGATAATTACAATCGCTTGGTCAAGGGGGAAGCATTAGCAGAAGCCGCTCCTTCCTATCTCGACTTCATTGTTGAAGATCGTACCTATCTTGACTCCAAATTACACACACGCGACCTGCAATTTTGGCTGGAACACTATGAAAAACTGCCTCCAGCCCTAATTCCGCCCTCAAATCCAGGCACATCTGTTACTCACAAGCCAGCAAAACCCGTTCTTTGGCAATTGGACAAAACACTTTTTCAACAGATTGAAGATACAGTGGCTGTTCATGGGTTATCCGTCCTCCATTTTATGTATGCCGTTCTGGCTTGCTATTTCGCACGCAGTGCGGACGCAGAGGAAATTGTTATTGGCATCCCAGTGCACAATCGCAGAAATGCGAAACAGAAATGTACCATGGGGATGTTCTCATCAGTCATCCCCATCGGAGTGACTGTTCATTCTGAGGATTCTTTCCTTGATGTCATGCGTAAGGCAGCAACGGAATTGCGTCGTTGCTATAAGCATCAGCGGCTGCCAATTGCAGAGATTAACCAGCACACACAAATCAAACAGAAAACAGGCCGCACTCAACTTTTTGATATCATGCTTTCGCTGGAGTTGTTCGAAACGAATGCTAGTATGCAAGGTGCCGTCACAACACTCAAACAATCATATCGTGGCGCCATGTTTCCTCTCACGATAGCTATCTACCAATACACATTTACCCACCTTGAAAATGTAAACCAACCTGCCACAATCGAATTCAATTACGATACTAATTACCTGAGTCACGAAGAGGTCATTACCCTTCAATCTCGTTTGGCCCTATTGGTGGAAACAGCCATCACATCTCTGGATATGCCCGTTGGAAAAGCACCGCTATTGCCAGCGGCGGAGCGCCAGCAACTACTGGTGGACTTTAATGCAACCGATGCTGACTTTCTACAACATACTCTGGTACATCAACTGTTCGAACAACAGGCTGAACTTACTCCGGATGCTACTGCAGTAGTGTTTGAAGCATATTCCCTTAGCTACGATGAACTCAACCGACGCGCTAACCGTTTAGCACACCACCTGCTCACTTTAGGAGTACAACCCGATAACCGAGTCGCCATCTGCGTTGAACGCAGTCCGGAAATGATAATAGGGCTGTTGGCTATCCTCAAAGCTGGCGGCGCTTATGTGCCGTTAGATCCGGCCTATCCGGCTGAACGACTGACATATATGCTTGATGATGCGGCACCAGTGGCACTGCTTACCCAGTCTTCACTCATTGAAAGGCTGAACAGTCATCTGCCTACCGTGCTACTTGATATCCAAGCCCCATCCACCTTTGATGAAGAGTTAGGAAAAAATCCTAATATTCAGGCACAGGGACTGACCTCACGTCATCTAGCGTATGTGATTTATACCTCGGGCTCCACCGGATTACCCAAGGGAGTGGAAATGCCTCTGGCGGCATTGTCGAATTTGTTGCAATGGCACAATCAAAACCCTTCCCAACTCTCTGGAAGCGGTAAAACACTACAATTTTCTGCATTGGGGTTTGATGTCGCCTTCCAAGAAATATTTACGACCCTGTGTGAAGGCGGATGTTTGGTCTTAATTAATGAAGCCATACGTAGTGAGCCGCAACAACTGCTCAAACTTATTCAGCAAAAACAGATTGATAGACTCTTTCTTCCCTACATTGCCCTACAGCATCTTGCTGAAGCCTCCAACGGCATTGAGGGCGATTTTACTTGTCTGGCTCACATCGTTACCGCAGGCGAACAATTACGCATTACACCGGCCATTCGCCGTTTTCTACAACGCGCTGGGTCATGCCAGTTACACAATCACTATGGCCCGACGGAAAGCCACGTGGTTACAGCATATATACTGGACAAAGATATTAATCAGTGGTCAACATTACCTCCCATAGGTCGCCCGATTGCTAACACCCAAATTTATATTCTGGATACGCAAGGTCAGCCGATGCCCCTCGGCGTGGCTGGGGAGATTCATATCGGCGGTGTTAGCTTGGCCCGTGGTTATCTAAACCGCCCAGAACTAACGGCGGAGCGCTTTATTCCTGATCCATTCTCAGCAACTCCAAATGCCCGTCTGTACAAGACCGGTGACCTTGGCCGCTGGCTGCCCGATGGTAATATTGAGTACATCGGCCGTAACGACTTTCAGATTAAGCTGCGCGGCTTCCGCATTGAACTTGGAGAAATAGAAGCGCGGCTGATTCAGTGCCCAGAAATAGACGAAGCTGTTGTTATTGCCCGCGAGGATATCCCCGGTGACAAACGCTTGGTAGCCTATTTGCGAACTCAGCCTGATATTGAACTGGAGCCAACCAAACTGCGTCAGCAACTGGCACAGCATCTGGCCG
This sequence comes from Xenorhabdus littoralis, assembly GCF_033949345.1. Classification (NCBI taxonomy): domain Bacteria; kingdom Pseudomonadati; phylum Pseudomonadota; class Gammaproteobacteria; order Enterobacterales; family Morganellaceae; genus Xenorhabdus; species Xenorhabdus littoralis. The sequence goes on along the minus strand of NZ_VCDP01000045.1, from coordinate 2,971 downwards.
ACTATATGCTGCCCAGTGCTTTTGTCGTGTTGGATACCTTTCCACTGACCCCTAACGGTAAGCTCGACCGTAAAGCACTGCCAGTCCCTGACCAGTCAGCAATGGTAACGCGTGACTATGAAGCCCCTGTTGGTGAACAGGAAACAAAACTGGCCGAAATCTGGCAAGACCTGCTGGGACTCGCACGTGTCGGCCGCCATGATCATTTCTTTGAACTCGGTGGTCATTCGCTGATAGCGGTAAGCCTGATTGAACGACTGCGTCATGCAGGATGGTTGCTTGATGTTCGTGGCGTTTTTTCTGCCCCCGTGCTTGCTGACATGGCTCAGGCTATCCAGATAAATCAGGATGACTCTGTTTTTATTGTGCCACCCAACTGTATTCCTAAAAACTGTGCTGTTATTACTCCCGACTTGTTGCCCTTGGTAACATTGTCTCAAGCGGAAATCGACACGGTTGTCAAAACCGCAGTTGGCGGCGCGGCCAATGTGCAGGATATCTATCCACTTGCCCCGTTACAGGAAGGTATATTGTTCCACCATCGGTTGCAGGAGCAAGGCGATACCTATCTGTTAAGTAGTCTGATTGCCTTTGATAGTCGTGAATGTCTCGATGCCTTCCTTGGCGCATTGCAACAAGTTATCGATCGCCACGATATCCTGCGTACCGCCATCTGCTGGCAAAACGTAACGCAACCTGTGCAGGTAGTCTGGCGTCAGGCGCCACTGTCAGTGATTACATTTGTTCCAACCTCAGAAGACAATGTGCAGGCTCAGTTGCAAGCGCACAGTGATCCACGTCAGCGCCGACTCGATCTGAGCAAGGCCCCACTGCTTACCACCGATATCGCTCATGACCCTAACAACCACCAGTGGTTACTGGCGCTGAGTTTCCATCACTTGGTCTGTGACCATATGACACTAGCGCTTATCGTTGACGAAATTCGCCTGCTGTTGCAGGGACGTACGGGAGAATTGCCCAATCCGCTGCCGTACCGTAACTTCATTGCCCAAACCCTGAGCGTGCCGTCCTCGGTACATGAAGATTACTTCCGTGCTCGATTCGCAGACGTCGATGCACCAACGGCACCATTTGGCTTGCTGAATGTAAAAGATGACGGTGAAGATATTGCTGAAACCCGTTTATTGCTGGGTCGCACGCTGGCTGGCGCAATCCACATTCAGGCCCGTCGTTTGGGAGTCAGCTCAGGGGTACTGTTCCATGTTGCCTGGGCGCAAGTGTTGGCGCAAATCAGCGGCCGTGATGATGTGGTCTTCGGTTCTGTACTGCTCGGCCGCCTGCAAGGTTCTGTCGGCGCCGACCAAGTGATGGGAATGTTTATCAATACCCTGCCAGTGCGGATATCTCTCGCCGATCGCAGCGTGTTGGAGGTAGTGCAAGCCACCTACTGCGACCTGATGACATTACTGGAACATGAACAAGCACCGCTGGCACTGGCGCAACGCTGTAGCAGTGTTACTCCGTCATTACCGTTGTTTAGTACCTTGCTCAACTATCGCCATAACCAATCAAGCTCCGCTGATGTTGTTTGGGACGGTATCCGCTTGCTGACCAAATCAGAACGCAACAATTATCCGCTCACTCTCTCGGTAGATGATCTAGGTGAAGATTTTAGTCTGTTGGTTCAAAGCGTTGCGGAGATCGACCCCGCCAGAATAGTGGGCTACTTGACTACGGTCATTGGTCATCTGATCGAAGCTTTGGCGACCGACCCTCAACGGCCTATTTGTCGCCTGCCAATCTTGTCCGCCAACGAGCGTCAACAACTTTTGATAGATTTCAATGCGACCAAAGCTGACTTTCCACAAGACGCTCTGGTGCACCAATTGTTCGAACAACAGGCTGAACGTACTCCTGACGCCATTGCTGTGATGTTCGAAGGATGCGCTCTCAGCTACAAAGAACTTAACTGCCGTGCTAATTATCTAGCCCACTACTTGCTTGCGTTGGGGGTAAAACCCGATGATCGGGTGGCCATCTGTGCTGAACGCAGTCCAGAGATGGTGGTGGGGTTACTGGCTATTCTCAAGGCTGGTGGTGCCTATGTACCACTGGACCCGGCCTATCCGGCCGAACGACTGGCCTATATGCTGGATGATGCGGCGCCAGTAGCACTACTGACTCAAGCAGCCTTGAGGGAAACACTGGGCAGCAGTCTGCCTACTGTGGTGCTTGATGCCCAACAACCCTCTATTTTTGATAAAGCGTCGGCAGAAAATCCCGATGCTCTGGCACTGGGATTGACCTCACACAGTCTGGCGTATGTGATTTATACCTCAGGTTCCACCGGGCAACCCAAAGGAGTTATGGTTGAGCACAGCGGATTCAGAAATTATCTACAGTGGGCGCTTGGACATTATGCTAATGAAAATCGACTAAACAGTATTGTGTCATCACCGGTAGCTTTTGATGCGACTGTTACCAGTATTTACCTGCCCCTGCTTTGTGGCGGCAGAATACACCTGCTCCGTGACGGACAAGAATTGATCGAGTTGGTACCCACCCTGTTATCTATGGATGCCACTACTCTGGTCAAGATCACACCAACCCATTTTGCTGCGGTTGGTCAGGAATTGCTGACGGCAAAACAAACTTGTCCTGCACACTGTTTCATTGTGGGGGGAGAATCACTTTCTAGTTCAACCGTAGCACGTTGGCGTGAACTTTCTCCTGAATCACGCATTGTCAATGAGTACGGCCCAACCGAAACGGTTGTTGGCTGTATCACGTTTGACGCCAATGAGCTGAATGGTTTCATTGGCAACGTTCCTATTGGCCGTCCAATCGCCAACACCCAAATCTATATTCTGGATGCACAGGGTGAACCCGCGCCTCTCGGCGTTATCGGTGAGCTCTATATCGGCGGCACCGGTGTGGCCCGCGGCTACTTTAACCGCCCAGAGTTGACAGCAGAACGCTTTATTCCCGATCCGTTCTCCCCCGTATCGGG
>NZ_VCDP01000044.1:0-505 GCF_033949345.1 Xenorhabdus littoralis | reverse complement strand
TTGGCATTGGCGAGTTCCTGAGTGTGAACCTTGTCCAGTTCTGCAAGGTGCTGGATGCGTTCTTGCTGGTCTTTTATGGCAATGGTCTGCTCGTCATACTGTAGCTTTAACTTAGCGTATTTTTCGGCTTTGTCCTGATACTCACTGTAATAGAACCAAAGCAGGCCAGCGACGATAACAAAAGCACTGAGGGTGAAGTATCGGCTGTTGAATTTCATGTCGGTATCTCAACATGGGGTGCATCCAAGAACTTAGCCGGCTTATCGTTGGGATTGCCTGTCCAAGTGATACCAAACCGCAGTTTTATCCCCAGTTCCTCACCCGCTTGACGCATCGCTTTCAAGACGGGCAGCCAGCAGGTGTAATTGTTCCAGTCAGCACCGACCGGAAGTAAGTCAACGGCATGACCGGTTAAATGGCGGGAGTTCAGGGTTCGGCTTTTCTTCTCGGCAACTAACTGCTTTTGGCGCTCAAAGGTTCTCACGCCCTCAATCACCGTAAAATC
>NZ_VCDP01000043.1:0-400 GCF_033949345.1 Xenorhabdus littoralis | reverse complement strand
TTTAAGCTATGGTATTTTTCTGCCTTGTCCTGATACTCACTGTAATAGAACCAAAGCAGGCCAGCGACAACAACAAACGCACCGAGGGTGAAGTACTGGCTGTTGAATTTCATGTCGGTATCTCAACATGGGGAGCATCCAAGAACTTAGCCGGCTTATCGTTGGGATTGCCTGTCCAAGTGATACCAAACCGCAATTTTATCCCCAGTTCTTCACCCGCTTGATGCATCGCTTTCAAGACAGGTAGCCAGCAGATGTAATTGTTCCAATCAGCACCGACCGGAAGCAAGTCAACGGCATGGCCTGTCAAGTGACGGGAATTCAAGGTTCGGCTTTTCTTTGCAGCGAACAATTGCTTTTGGCGTTCAAGAGTTCTTAGCCCCTCAATCACCGTAAAATC
>NZ_VCDP01000042.1:0-16704 GCF_033949345.1 Xenorhabdus littoralis | reverse complement strand
GGTATTGCCAAGCGAACGGTGCAAAATGAGATGTCCGCACTGCGTAATATCTTCCGCATGGCAGGCAGGGAAAAACTGGAAACTTCTCCGCGTTTGAGTAATCAGGCATTGGGATTAAGTGGAGCCAGTCGCGCGGGAACAAAGCAGGCGATTCCTGATACCACATTTCAGGCTGTTTATCAGAAAGCCCTTGAACGGGATGCCGGATTTGCAGCCACACTGAAACTTGCCCGATTGATGGGGCTACGTTCTCAGGAAGCGGTACAGTGTAATGCTTCATTGAAAAGTTGGCGAAAACAATTAGAACAACCAGAGCCAAAATTGCATGTTGTTTTCGGTACAAAAGGCGGCCGACCAAGACAAACCCGTGTATTGGATGTTGCGGCGGTGAAAGAGGCTGTAGAACAGGCCATTGCTGTTGCGGAGCAACGCGGCGGCAAGTTGATTGATAAATCGGATCTTAAACAGGCTATGAACTACTGGCGGACACACACCACAAAGATTGGATTAAAGGGCTGCCACTCTCCCCACAGTTTACGTTATGCATGGGCGCAGGATGCATTGGCATTTTACCAGCAGAATGGTTTTAGTCGTCAGGAGGCAAGGGCACTTGTTTCAATGGATTTAGGACACGGTGATGGTCGTGGGCGTTATGTCGAGCGGGTTTATAGTCGTTCAACTTAGCCATTCGGTTATTGAGTCAGATAAAACAATCAGTTAAAGTAACTCCGCCATTGGCACAATCCAATGGTAAGGTTTAGCAGCCTTGAAGAGTAACCCCGCTGGTAGGAATTTCTACCAGTGGTGCTTGCTATCACCCTTTCAATGGTGATTCAGGTAGGGGAGGCTTCGGCCTCGCCGGTTGGTTACTCCCGGTCTGCTAACCCTGCCTTGAATCACCACCATCAATATTAATTAATGGAAAGGGGTAGCAGGAATGATTGATATTAAAAAAGACTGGCATCAGGCTGATATTATTGCTGCATTACGTAAGCGTGGCACAACTCTAGCGGCTGTTTCCCGCGAAGCGGGACTAAGTTCTTCTACATTAGCAAATGTATTATCACGCCCTTGGCCGAAAGGTGAATGGATTATCGCGAATTTCCTCGGTATTCACCCCGCAGAAATTTGGCCTAGCCGTTATGTAGATATGGACGGTAACTTTGTTGAGCGCAGGCCGCGAGAAGAATCAAATCAATAATTATTCTAATATCGCAATATCAGGGAAATAGTCACTTCATTAAATCACTTTATATATTATCACTTGATGAGGTGACACTATAGTCTAACTGTCCCCCCAATGGCTTTCGACGAAAATACCCCAAGCCCTTCACCGTCCGCAAAGTCTTCTCCTCTTTAAGAGTGTTGCATGTCAGATGAAAAATATCTTCCGATTGCTATTATTACGTTTGCAGCAAGCTGATTAACCACTGTTGATATTTCAAATCGCAGTAGTGACAAATCACGATGTTGTTTGAAACGGAGGCGTGACAAAATAACGGATAGTTTATAGAGAGGGTTATTCTTGGATGATATTTCACCATATATAATGATTTACAAGAGTGATGTTCTTTTAGGAAAGCATATAAGATAAAAAGCCCCCAGCGATGATTTAATTTGTATATAAAATTGTATAGATTTTATAATTCAATTAAAAATATTATTTTATATCAATATGTTGATTGGGTTGTTCTATTCCAGTGGGAGCATTGATGTTTAGAGTTTATCATTCAAATCAGCTGGATATTCTTAAGGAATTGATGGCGATATTGATCGGGGAAAATCCCCTTTCTGACCCATTTGGCAAAGAAGTGATTCTGGTTCAAAGTCCGGGGATGTCACAGTGGTTACAGATTCAGATGGCAGAAAAATTGGGTATTGCCGCGAATATGGAATTCCCGCTTCCGGCAACCTTTATTTGGCAGATGTTCACTCAAGTCTTGCCTGATGTTCCTAAAGATGGCGCTTTCAGTAAGGATGCCATGAAATGGAAGTTAATGACGCTGTTGCCTGATTTGCTGGCCGAACCAGAATTTTTGGCACTCAGACATTACCTTGATCAAGATTTTGATAAACGCAAGATCCATCAGTTGGCAGGCCGGATTGCCGATCTGTTTGACCAATATTTGGTTTATCGGCCGCAATGGCTGGAAAGTTGGGAAGATGACCAGTTAATTGATGGATTGAGCAACAATCAATTATGGCAAAAAAAATTATGGTCTGAACTGACAGAATATACTCGCCGGTTACAACAACCTTTGTGGCATCGTGCCAACTTATATCAACGTTTTATCACAACGTTGGAAGAAGGTAATTTTCCTTTGGAAAATCTGCCCTCACGTATTTTTATCTGCGGGATATCCACATTGCCTCCCGCTTACCTACAAGTTTTTAAGGCATTAGGGCAACATATTGATATTCATCTTATGTTCACTAACCCGTGCCAATATTACTGGGGAGATATCCAGAGCTATACGTTTCTTGCCAAATTAACCAGCCGCAAACCAAAACATTATAAAAGTAGCCAGTTACTGGAAAGATTCAAAGATCCGGAAAATGCATCATCGCTCTTTAATGAAGAGGGTGAACAGAACCTGAATAACCCGCTACTGGCTTCTTGGGGAAAACTGGGGAGGGATAATCTCTACCTGCTGTCACAACTGGAGCCGGATTCCGATGTCCATGCTTTTGTTGAATTGGAGTCTGACTGTATTCTGCACCGAATTCAGCGGGATATTCTTGATCTTGAAGATAATGCCCAGATTGGTGCTACGGATAATACCTTCAAAAATAGCCTGAAAAAACGCACATTTGATGGCTCGGATCACTCGCTGACGTTTCATTCATGCCATAGCCCGCAGAGGGAAATAGAAGTATTGCAGGATCAAATCCTGCGTTTGCTGGATGATGACCCCTCACTGACCCCACGTGACATTATTGTAATGATGGCAGATATCGACAGCTATGCTCCTTATATTCAGGCTGTTTTTGGTAATACCCCCAGTGATCGCTATATTCCCTTCGCCATTTCTGACCGTAAAGCGAGTCAGGCACATCCTGTCTTGCAGGCGTTTATTACTCTGCTGGATTTGCCACAGAGCCGATTTACCGCCGAGCAGGTGTTGGCATTATTGGAAGTCCCCGCTTTAGCCGGCAAATTCGCTATTCAGGAAGAGGGATTGCGTTTGCTGAGGCGCTGGGTGAAAGAATCAGGGATCTGTTGGGGGCTGGATGATGACAACATTGAGGCACTCTTTTTGCCTGCCACGGGTCAGAATACCTGGCGTTTTGGCCTGACACGTATGTTGTTGGGTTATGCGATGGACAGTCACATCGGCCCGTGGAATGATGTTTTGCCTTATGACGAATCCAGCGGACTGGCAGCCGAATTGGCAGGGCAACTGGCTGAATTTTTAATGGAGCTGAATCGCTGGCGTAGGATTCTGAGTGAAGAGCAACGATTGGCCGATTGGCTGGCAGTGTGCCCGCAACTGCTGGAAACTTTTTTCGAAGCGGATGATGAAACCGAGTTGGTACTGGCGCTTATCACTCAGCAATGGCAAAAAGTGATTGATAACGGCCTGAATTCCCATTATGGCGAAAGTGTTCCTTTGGTGCTTCTGCGCGATGAATTGGCGCTTCGTCTTGATGATGAAAAGATAAGCCAGCGCTTCCTCGCCGGATCACTGAATTTTTGTACCTTGATGCCCATGCGTTCCATTCCTTTTAAGGTTGTTTGCCTGTTAGGAATGAATGATGGGGTTTATCCCCGATCTATCCCGCCGCTTGGGTTTGACCTTATGGCAGAAAAAACGCAGCGGGGGGACAGAAAACGGCGTGATGATGACCGCTATCTTTTTCTGGAAGCCTTGGTGTCGGCTGAACAATTCCTTTATATCAGTTATATAGGTAAATCGATTCGGGATGATACCGAATGCAACCCATCCGTATTGGTTAATGAGCTATTGGATTATATTTGCCAGAGTTTTTGCCTCTCAGGTGATGAAATGCTGAATGTCGATGACAGTTCAAGGCATGTCAGGAATCACTTGCTGTTACAACATACGCGGGTTCCTTTTGCGATGGAAAACTTTCTGCCTGATCATTATCGGCAGAGTTATGCCGCAGAATGGTTGCCTGCCGCGACGCAGCAGGGTGTTTCAGCGATTGATTTTTGCCAGCCGATTGCATTCGACCGCAGCGAAATAAAGGAAGTTTCATTAGATGAATTGATTCGCTTTTACCGTCATCCTGTCCGGGCATTTTTTCAGCAACGGTTAAAGGTGCATTTTGTCATAGAAGAAATGGAATTGCCTGAAGAAGAACCTTTTGTACTGGATAATCTGCAACGTTATCAATTTAATCAATTGCTGCTGAGTATCTTGATAGAACAAGGCCCTCCTGAATCTTTATTTTCTCATCTCCGTGCATCGGGAGGTTTGCCATATGGCGCGTTCGGGGAAGTCTATTGGAAGAATCAATTGGAATCTATGCAGCCATTGGCGGAGAAAGTACGTAAAGAAAGAACGGATTCTTTTGTCATCGAATTATATGAGGAATTAAGTGCTGTAATCTTGACCGGCAGAATCAACCAAGTCCAGCCTGATGGAATTTTACGTTGGCGTCCAGCGAACTTAACGGCCAATGATGGTATCCAACTATGGATTGAACACCTTGCCTATTGCCTTTCCGGTGGCACCAGTGAAAGCCGTATGTACGGTAAAGGAGAAAAAGAGGGTAAAAAGAGTACAGAATGTCGTTTTATTCCACTAGGACGGGATGAAGCGAAAGAGTACCTGAATCAGATGATAGAAGGCTATTTTCAAGGAATGTCTGAACCTCTCCCCTTGTTTTGCCGAAGTGGTTGGGCATGGTTATCGGGTTGTTTTGATAAGGACAATCAGGCGATCGATTTAAGTGATGACGCGCAAAAGAAAGCGGAAAATAAATTGATGGAACAATGGCTGGGCACACATGACAGAAAAGGTGAAAGCAGTGATCACTATGTCCAGCGGGCTTTCCGGCAAGTTGATCAATTACTGTTAGAGCGTATGAAACGCGAAATTCAGAGCTATTTGTTACCGATGGCCCGTTATTCAAATGGCTCGTTATTCAAATAAAGAGGGAGAATATTAGGTTATGCCTAAATATATTATTCGCATCATGACGATGCTTTTTTTGTTATTTTTTGGGATAACGGCGTATGCACAGTCACCGTATTCAAAATCGTCATGGCAAGTGCTGCCGGATACTATTCATAAGAGTGATCGCGATCCTCGCCAATATAAAGCTATCCAATTGCACAATGGTATGACGGTTCTGCTGGTTTCTGATGAAAAGGCCATTAAATCATTAGCTGCGGTTTCCATTCCGGTCGGTCACATGGAAAACCCGGATAACCAACTGGGTCTGGCCCATTATTTAGAGCACATGGTATTAATGGGTTCCAAGCGTTACCCTGACGCCGGCGGATTTACTGAGTTTCTGCAAAAACACGGGGGAAGTCATAATGCCAGTACGAATGCCAACCGTACGGCATTCTATCTGGAAGTTGAAAACGACTCTCTGGCAGAAGCGACTGATCGTCTGGCTGATGCACTTGCTGAACCTTTGCTGGACCCTGTGAATGCAGATCGTGAACGCCACGCTGTTGATAATGAAATGACCATTGCCCGTGCTGGTGAAGGTCATCGCATATGGCAAATTCGCTCTGAAACTCTCAATCCGGCTCACCCTAATGCCCGTTTTGCCGGAGGAAATCTAGAGACACTAAAAGATAAGCCTGACAGCAAGCTCCAGACGGCACTTGTTGATTTTTACCAGCGTTATTACTCTGCCAATTTGATGAAAGGGGTAATGTACGGCAATCAATCAATGGATAAACTGGCTCAGGTTGCAGCAGAAACGTTTGGTCGTATCCCGAACCGACAGGCTTCAGTGCCTGCCATTACGGTTCCCGCAGTGACGGATAAAGAAAAAGGCGTCATTATCCATTATGTGCCAGCACAACCCCATAAAACATTGCGGCTGGAATTTAGCATTGCTGACAACAGTGCCGATTTTCGCAGTAAAACAGACGCATATGTCGGGTATTTGATTGGTAATAATAATAGTCAAAATACCTTATCTGGTTGGTTACTGAAGCAAGGGTTAATCGAAAGTATCGACGCTGGGGCAAACCCCAAAACTGATGGTAATTCCGGTACATTTAATATTCATGTTTCGCTAACTGATAAGGGGCTTGAACAGCGCGATCAAGTCATCGCCGCCATTTTTTCTTACATTAACCTGCTAAAAAAACAGGGCATCAATAAAAGTTATTTCGATGAAATGACAAACGTCTTTAATTTGTCGTTCCAGTATGCGTCAATCGTGCGGAATATGAACTATATTGAAGGGGTATCCGATGCCATGTTGCAATTGCCCATTTCCCATGTGCTGGATGCAGGTTATGTTGCAGATACCTTCAATCCAAAAGCGATAGCGAGCCGTTTGGATGAGTTAACGCCTGAAAATGCGCGCATCTGGTTTATCAGCCCAACAGAGCCACATAATAAAGAAGCCTACTTTGTGCAGGCTCCGTATCAAGTCAATAAAATTACGCCAACACAATTGGCTGAATGGAAAAAACTTGCACAAGGGGATTTATTCTCTTTGCCAGAGTTGAACCCCTATATTCCTGATGATTTATCGTTGGTGAAAACATCGGGTAGCCAAAAAAAACCTAAAATGATTTTGGAAAAGCCAAATGTTCGCTTGCTGTATATGCCAAGCCAATATTTTTCAGATGAACCGAAGGGAAGTATCATATTGGAGATGCGTAATCCTGATGGCATGAAGAACATTAAGGATCAGCTTGCAGATACGTTGTTTGCCTATTTATCTACGGCCGCCCTTGATCGGCTGAATTATCGGGCGTCTGTAGCGGGAATGGGGGTCTCAACAGATTATGCTGAGGGTTTGAGAATCCAAGCAAGTGGTTTTACGCAACATTTACCAGAATTGTTAACTTCCGCCATAGAGCAGTACATCTCATTTATGCCAACTCAGGAGAAACTGGAGCAGGCGAAATCATGGTATCGGGAACAAATTGAAGTTGCCAATAACAGCAAAGCCTTCCAAATGGCCGTGCAACCCATTTCTCAACTTGCGAATGTGCCTTACTTCGAACAGTCTGAAAAACTGAAAGTGCTGGATACCATTACTCTTGACGATATTGTGAAATATCGTCAGAAAATGATCCAACATGCGGCTTTACAGGCTATGGTCTTCGGTAATTTCACTGAGCAGCAGAGTATTAACATCATTGAAGCCGCACAGAAGCAGCTCGCCAATCAAGGGACTGTGTGGTGGACTGGTGAACACATTGTTATTGACCGTAATTATGCGGTTAATTTCAAAAAAATGGCGAGCAGCACGGATAACGCTCTGGCAGAAATCTATATTCCAACGGGGTATGACCGTATCACGGGATATGTTTACTCCAATGTGTTGAGTCGCATTTTGTCACCGTGGTTCTTTGATCAATTGAGGACGACAGAACAGCTTGGCTATGTGGTTTCGGCTTCTAACTCAGGGATCGGTGAACAACTTGGACTGGGTTTTCTGGTGCAAAGTAACAGCAAACAACCGGATTACCTGCATCAACGTTATCAGAGCTTCTATCAGCAGGCCGATAAAAAGCTGAAAGCGATGTCTGATGCTGAGTTTGAACAATATAAAAAATCGCTGCTAACAGAAATGCGTGAACCACCGCAAACCTTCTATTCAGAAGTGGCGCGCTATGAGGGAGACTTTGGACGCAATAACTTCAAATTTGATAAACGTGAGAAAATCATAGCAGCGATGGAGAAAGCCACCAAAGCGCAGGTTATTGCGTTTTATGAAAAAGCAGTGATTAAACGTCAGGGATTGGCGCTGATTTCCCAAATTACCGGGAAAAAAGGTTCGGCTCATCAATATGCGGAACTGAAAGGCTGGAAAACTTACAAATATGTGTCAGATTTCCAAAAACAATTACCGGTTAAGGTGAATGCTCAGTGAGCAAAGAAATACTAGGCCATGAAATATCAGGCCAGCAAGTACAGTCTTATAAACTTAACCCGTTAACACTGCCGCTGTACGGTCAGCGGCTTATCGAGGCTTCTGCCGGTACGGGCAAGACCTACACGATAGGTTTGCTTTATCTTCGTCTTTTACTGGGATTGGGCGGCTCTGCCGCCTTTTCCCGGCCTCTGAGTGTTGAAGAAATTCTGGTTGTGACCTTTACGACAGCGGCAACGGATGAGCTGCGTGGACGTATCCGTGAGAATATCCACCAGCTTCGTTTGGCCTGTATACGGAAAGAGACCATCGTCAGCGATCCCATCTATCAGCAACTGTTGGATGAAATTCCGGATAGGGAGAGCGCAGCTAATTGGCTATTGGTTGCTGAACGCCAGATGGATGAAGCGGCAATCTATACCATCCACAGTTTTTGCCAGCGAATGCTGGCGCACAACGCGTTTGAATCCGGTGTACTGTTTGATCAAACATTAATTCATGATGAAAGCCAGCTATGTAAACAAGGTTGTGCCGATTTCTGGCGGCGGCACTGCTATCCTCTGCCATTGCCAATAGCGACGGAGATTAGTCGGATATGGAGTGGCCCGGAAGCGTTGCTGAAAGATATCTCGGGTTATTTGCATGGGGATATGCCCTGTATCGTCGATACGCCGGATAGCGATGAAACGCTGTTCAGCCGCCATCAAAAAATTATTGAGCAGATTGATGCGATAAAATGTCAGTGGAATCAGGCAGTATCGGACTTGCATGATGTGATCGCCAATTCTGGTGTTGATAAGCGCAGTTATACTAAAAAGAACCTACCTAACTGGTTAAATAAAGTTTCTGAATGGGCAAAATCCCCGACTAAAGATTATCAGCTCCCCAAGGATTTAGTGAGATTCAGCCAGTCGCTCCTAGTGGAAAAAACCAAAAAAGATGAGCCTCCCCAACATCAGCTATTTGAGGCTATCGATGGTTTATATCAATATCCACTGACCGTAAAAGATATCATCATCTCCAAGGCGATAGTTGAAGTCCGCCAATCTATTCATCAAGAAAAGCTGATGCGTGGCCATATGGGATTTGATGATTTACTGACCCGTCTGGACAGCGCTTTGCAGGGGGCTGGGGGAGAACAGCTTGCGTTGGCTATTCGACAGCGTTATCCCGTCGCGATGATTGACGAATTTCAGGATACAGATCCACAACAATATCGCATTTTTCAGGCCATATATCGTCATCAATCAGAAAACGAGCCATCAAAAGAGCTACCAGAAAGTCAGTCATCGGAAAAAAACGGCTTGCTGTTCATCGGTGATCCTAAGCAAGCTATTTATGCATTCCGTGGTGCGGATATTTTTACCTATGTTCGTGCTCGTTCCAATGTCAGTGCTCATTACACACTAGAAACTAATTGGCGTTCTTCGGTGCCAATGGTACGGGCGGTCAATAAATTGTTTGCCCAGACCGCCCGCCCGTTCTTGTTTGAACAAATCCCCTTCATTAACGTCAATGCAGCGGAGAAAAATCATGAGCTGAAATTCTCTTTACACAATGAAGAGCAGGCAGCATTGCGATTTTGGTTACAACCCGGAGAGGGCGTCTCTAAAAGGGAATATGAGCAAAGTATGGCCCGGCAGTGTGCTGCCCAAATACGGGACTGGTTGCAGGCAGGGCAGGAGGGGCAGGCATTTTTGCATCAGGCCGGGAAAAGCCGTCCGGTTATGGCGGCAGATATTACGGTATTGGTTCGTGATAGACGAGAAGCATCGTTAATTCGCAATGAATTGAATGCACTGAAAATACCATCGGTGTTTCTTTCCAATCGGGAAAGTGTATTTGATACGCCAGAAGCCAAAGATCTGCTGTGGTTATTACAGGCGGTATTAGCGCCGGAGAAAGCACGGGAACTGAGAAGTGCGCTGGCCAGTAGCTTGTTTGGCATGAGCGCGCAGCAAATCGATCAGCTTAATCATGATGAAATGGCGTGGGATCGCCTTGTTGATGAGTTTGATGGTTATGCTCGTTTATGGCGTTCCCGTGGCATACTGCCGATGCTGCGGGCTGTGATGGTGAGATATCAGATAGCAGAGAACTTGCTGGCTGGTGATGACGGTGAACGCCGTCTGACTGATGTTATGCATATTGGCGAGTTATTGCAGGAAGCAGCGCAGAAACTGGATAGTGAACACGCCGTTGCCCGTTGGCTGGCACAACAGATTTCCCGTCCTGATTCTCAATCAGAAAGCCAATTGATGCGATTGGAAAGTGACCGGAATTTGGTGCAGGTCTGCACCATTCATAAATCAAAAGGGCTGGAATACCCATTGGTTTGCTTACCGTTCGCTTGTGGTTACAAGCAGCAGAAGCAGGCGATTTACCATGATCGCCATCATTTTAATGCTTATCTCTGTATTTCCCATGACATTGAAAAACAGAACGAAGCTTTGGCGCTGGCAGATGAAGAGCGATTAGCTGAGGATTTGCGTTTGCTCTATGTGGCATTAACCCGCGCTGTTTATCACTGTAGCGTTGGTGTTGCGCCGCTTATCAAGGGCAATAAGAGTAAAGAGGGCGATACTGATTTACATTTTTCTGCTCTTGGCTATTTGTTGCAAAAAGGACAGCAAGGTGATGCAGAACTGCTGACAAGTAGCTTGAATACGCTTATAGATGACAATATAGAGATCAGGCTGGTGGCAGAAGCTGCTGATGCACCGTGGTTTTCCCAAAGTGAAAATACTGAATCGCTGGAAGCCAGAAAATTTCAACGTTCCATCCGGGATGACTGGCGAGTGACAAGCTATTCAGGTTTACAGCATTCATCTTCTGATGCTATTTCTCACGCTGGTTTTGATAATAATGCCAGCGCATTCGGTGAGTCAGTCGATGTGATTGTGCAATCCATGTCCCCTAAGCTGGATATTGATGCTCGCGGTGAAAAACAGGGAGAACAGGCATTAGAAATGACGCCACATGCTTTTCCCCGTGGGGCATCGGCGGGAACGTTCCTGCACAGTATTTTAGAGGATATGGATTTCGCTCATCCCCCTGATCAGGCGTGGCTGATGGAAAAGCTGGTGGCATCAGGGTTTGATGAGAATTGGGCACCTGTATTGGAACAGTGGATAGACGATCTTTTAAGCGCGGAACTGAATGAGCCGGGTATGAAGCTTGCTAGTGTGCCTCGTCATCATCAACAAAGTGAAATGCAGTTCTATCTGCCCGTAGATAAGTTACTGCATTCAAAGGCATTGGATGCGCTGACCCGTCGTTATGATCCACTGTCTGCACAATGTATGCCGTTGGGCTTTCATCAGGTTAAGGGGATGCTGAAAGGATTTATTGATTTGGTGTTTTGTTGGCAGGATAAGTTTTACGTGGTGGATTACAAATCAAACTGGCTGGGAGACAGCAGCCAGTCATATACGCGGGAAGCGATGGCAAAGGCTATGATAGAGCATCGTTACGATTTACAGTATCAACTCTATACTTTGGCGCTGCATCGTTACTTGCGTCATCGGTTAGCTCATTATGATTATCGGCAGAATTTTGGCGGCGTGATATACCTGTTTTTGCGCGGTATTGATAAGGATAACCCGGGGCATGGCATTTATCATTATTTGCCTCCTGTTGAATTTATTGATGAACTGGACACGCTGTTCAGCGCTGCTGGTGAGGAGCAAAGTGCATGACTTCCATGACGCCACTGTCCATGGCACCCCTGTCCATGGCACCAATTTCGATGATGTCACTATTGCAGCAGGCTGTTAGCCAGAGGATATTGCGTCCGCTGGATGTCCAGTTTGCTTATGCGATCATTGAAGATGAAAATCCCCTGTTATTGCTGATTGCCTCCTTACTGAGTGCGGAGTCGGGAGCGGGACATGTCTGCTTGCCTCTGGAACGGATCTCGCCAAAGTTTTTATTTGAGGGCAGACAGCCAGAGTTGGCCGCTTCGCTTTGGTCTTTGGCAGGAGAACCGGAACAACAGCAAATTATTGCCGCTTTGGAGTCATGTCCGGCGGTCAGTAAGGGGGAATATCCAACTCCCGTGATTCTTTCTTATCAAGGGGGAACTGGCTACCGTTTGTATTTACAACGCATGTGGCAAAGTGAACGACGTGTGGCGGATTTTTTTGCATCCGCCGAATTGACCAGCTCTCTTGGTCAAGCCGTTCCTGATGAAACCATTCTTGATGAAAAGCAGCTACGTTGCATTCTGGATGAGCTTTTTGGAACCACCGCTGAAAGAGAAATAGATTGGCAGAAAGTTGCCGCGGCAGTCGCTGTGACGAGCCGTATTTCGGTTATTTCTGGCGGGCCGGGAACAGGAAAAACCACGACGGTAGCAAAGTTATTGGTCGCTTTGATCAAACTTCATGAAGGCCAACAACTCAGTATTCAATTGGCTGCACCAACAGGCAAGGCAGCCGCCAGATTGACTGAATCGCTCAGGGAAGCCGTTGATAAACTCGCGTTAACGCCGGAACAGTGGCGCAATATTCCCGAACAGGCACAAACTATCCACCGTTTACTGGGCGCACAGCCGGATAGCCAGAAACTGCGTTATGGACGCGATAATCCCCTTTCCCTTGATATTTTGATCATTGATGAAGCCTCAATGGTGGATTTACCGATGATGGCTCATTTGATTGAGGCTTTGCCGCCGCAGGCGAAAGTGATCTTTCTGGGAGATAAAGATCAATTGGCATCGGTTGAAGCCGGAGCAGTATTGGGGGATATATGCCGTTTTGCTGAACAGGGATATAGCGCCAAACGTACTGAACAGTTGGAGCGCTTGATCGGATATGAGTTAGCGCCTTATTCCACGCCGCGTTCTGAAGAGAATGTTTCCTCTGTGCGGGATTGTTTATGCTTGCTACGCAAAAGTTATCGTTTCAATTCTGTTTCCGGTATCGGGCAATTGGCATCGGCTGTTAATCAGGGAGATCGGGCGGGTGTCTCTGAATTGCTTAACCAATCTTTTTCTGATGTTAATTTCAATCCGTTGTCAGGAAATGAAGATTATCAGCGTTTGTTGGCTGAAACTGCGGCAGGCTACTATCAATATTTGGCGATGGTGAACGAACGGGCGTCAGAAAAAGCCATTTTGGCGGAATTTAACCGTTTTCGGTTGTTGTGTGCATTGCGGGACGGGCCGTTTGGTGTGATCGGATTGAACCAGCGGGTAGAACAATTGCTGCATAGAAAAGGAATTATTACGCTGCCCAGAAATGTGGATAGTCGTGGCTATGCCGGACGCCCGATCATGATATTACGTAATGACAGTACTCTCGGACTATTTAACGGGGATATCGGGATTATGCTCAGGAATCAGGATAATGAACTGAAAGCTTATTTTCAGTTATCTGATGGGCTAATTAAAGGTTTTCAGCCAAGCCGACTGCCTCAACATGAAACGGCCTATGTGATGACTGTGCATAAATCACAAGGTTCAGAGTTTGAGCACACCGCATTAGTATTGCCAACCCAATATTCACCGATAGTCAGCCGGGAGTTGGTGTATACCGCGCTAACCCGTGCCCGGGAGAGATTGACTATTTATGCCCATAAGCCTGTTTTGGACAAGGCGGTAGCCACAGTCACACAGCGGCGGAGCGGGCTGGCAGAATGGCTCAACCCGCAGTAAAAAGATTAATGGGATCATTGGGTCTGTAAGTTCAGCATCAATATCTTAGAACAGCGCTGGAAGTTATACAGCGTTTGTTTTTCCTCCGGCAGTATATCGATTCCTGCGGGTTCAAAACCTTTCTCCTGAAACCAGTGAATGCTTCTGGTCGTGAGCACAAAGAGTTTTTCCAGCCCCATCTGTTTGGCCTGATTGGAAATGGCATCCAACAGTACTTCACCCCGGGAAGAATTCCGGTAGTCTGGATGTACAGCGACACAAGCCATCTCTCCGATTTTTTCATCAGGGTAAGGATACAGCGCGGCACAGGCAATGGTAACGTTATCGAGTTCTATCAGAGTAAACTTATCAATTTCCATCTCCAGTTGTTCCCTTGAGCGGCGTACCAAAATACCTTGTTGCTCTAAAGGGCGGATAAGCTCAAGGATACCACCGATATCATTGATATTGGCACGACGGATCTGCTCGGAGCTTTCCATCACAATCTGGGTTCCGATGCCCTGGCGGGAGAATAGCTCCTGAACCAGCGAACCATTTTCCTGATAGCTGATCAAATGGCTGCGGCGAATACCACGGCGGCAGGCTTTGATTGCTCCTCTTAAGAAACGAACCGTGCCTGAATAGTGCTCACCCGCGTTTTCCAACTCATTCAGACAGGCTTCTGCTTCATTGGGGAGTATTTCTGATAAGGTATTTCCTTCCGCATTAAGTACGCCCTGAGAAGAGCAAAATCCGATGAGTTTTTCTGCTTTTAATTTGATAGCCAGTTGTGTCGCAATTTCTTCGGTTGTCAGATTGAAACTTTCTCCCGTGACAGAAACTGCAACAGGCCCAATCAGCACAATAGTGTTATTGTCCAGTTGTCGATTGATTGCATCTTCATCAATACGGCGGATTCTGCCACTATGGCAATAATCAATTCCATCATCGACTCCCAAAGGTTGCGCGATAATAAAGTTACCGCTGACAACATTGATATGGGCACCTTGTAATGGTGTATTGCTCAGGTTCATGGAAAGGCGTGCAGTAATATCCAACTGTAACAAACCTGCTGCTTCTTTAACCAAATCCAGCGTTTTGGCATCTGTTACTCTGATATGTTTGTGATATATCGGCTGGCAATGGTGTTCAGCAATATTCTGTTCGATTTGTGGGCGGGCACCATATACGACGATTAAACGAATACCCAGGTTATGCAGCAATCCAATATCGTTAACGATGTTGGCAAAATTGTCATGGGCGATGGCTTCTCCTCCCAACATGATGACAAAGGTTCTGCCCCTATGTGCATTAATATACGGAACAGACTGTCGGAAAACTTCAACCAATTCGGTATTTCGTTCTTTCATGAAATTCTCTTGAAGTGAATTTTTATTCGTAATTTGTGTATTTTTATTCTTTTTGGAGCGGAATAGCAAGAGGAATAATGGATAAAAATAACGTTATTATTTATATTGGAATAAATAAATTGAGAAAGTATAAAACGCTTTTTTTGATGACAGTCACTTGCGAATTAATTAGAGTTCTCGCTCAACTATTATTTTTGGCAAAAAATTACTGTTTTTGGTTGTTTTTAAATGGAATAAATGATGAGTCACTCAGACCATAACTCTTCACGTCGTCATCTGTTAAAAGGTGCCGCAGCTATGTGGCTGTTGAGTATTAGCCCTATAGGCTATGCGGCAAATTCGAAAGTCATTGCTGTTCGTATTTGGCCTGCATCAAGTTATACCCGAGTGACGCTGGAATCTAATATTCCACTTAAATATCGCCAATTTTCACTTTCAAATCCGAATCGCATTGTGATCGATGTACAGGGCATTCAGCTTAATAGTGTCTTGAGCAGCATGGGAACACAGGTTCAGGGTCGTGATCCTTACCTGAAACTGGTGCGGGCCGGGCAATTCAATCCCCAAACTGTGCGTTTGGTATTTGAGGTAAAACAGCGTGTTGCTCCGCATATTTTTACCTTGCCGCCGATTGCGAAATTCAGGCATCGTTTAGTGTTGGATTTGTATCCGAGTAAGGCCGTTAATGTAGATGATGATCCTTTACAAGCGTTGCTTGAAGAGTACAACAGTGGAAATCTGGAAGAACATATGCCGGCGAAAACACGTAAACCCGGCAAGGCAGGGAAAGACAGGCCGATTGTGATTATGCTCGATCCTGGTCATGGCGGTGAAGATTCGGGGGCTATCGGGAAATACAAAACCCGTGAAAAAGATGTCGTGTTGAAAATTGCCCGTCGTCTACAGGCATTGATCAGGCGTGAACCCGGCATGAAAGTTTACATGACCCGTAATGAAGATGTGTTCATTCCCTTGAAAGTCAGGATAGCGAAAGCGCGCAAGATGCAGGCAGATCTATTTGTTTCCATTCATGCAGATGCTTTTACGAATAGGGCTGCGCGAGGCTCATCCGTATTTGCACTTTCAACGAAAGGTGCGACCAGTAATACCGCTCGTTTTTTGGCCCAGACTCAGAATGAAGCTGACTTGATTGGTGGGGTTAGCAAAAGTGGTGATAAATACTTGGATCACACCATGCTGGATCTAGTCCAGACCGCGACGATTAACGATAGTCTGAAATTTGGTGATGAAGTTCTTCAACGGATGGGCAAGGTCAATAAACTACATAAAAATAGTGTCGATCAGGCCGGATTCGCGGTATTGAAAGCGCCGGATATTCCTTCCATCTTAGTGGAAACCGCATTTATCAGTAATCTGGAAGAAGAACGAAAACTGAAAACAGCGAAATTCCAGCAACAAGTAGCAGAATCTATTTTTGCTGGTATTAAGGCTTATTTTAAAAGTGGGGCAATACTGGCTCGGCGGTGAGATATCCGCCCTGAATATCAGCGATATTTACTGGCATACTTAAACAAGCATTAAATAATATTCTGAAATTAATTTGGGCGTAATCAGGAATAAGGTAAATAAGGAGGAAAGGAGGATAAGATATAGGAAATAGGAAATCTAAGAAAAGTTGGTTGCGGGGGCCGGATT